>CALYRA010000261.1 GCA_945292135.1 uncultured Dysgonomonas sp. | reverse complement strand
CCCGAAAGCATATTTTTGAGAGTAATTTTGTTTTCCTTTATTTCGTCTTCTCCAATAATGGCTACGTAGGGTATTTTGTTATTATCAGCATAGGTCATTTGCTTTTTCATCTTTGCAGATTCGGGATATATTTCTGTTGAAATATTGGCTTGACGCAGTTTCGCTATTAATGGTAAAATATAGTTTTCTTCTTTTTCTCCGAAATTGACAAACAAAACTTGTGTACTTTTTACTGAATCTTTCCGGTCAGCTCCAAAGGATATTCCTACGCCGGAAATGCCGGGCATACCAAATATTCCGGTAAGATTGTCGTAACGACCGCCTCCTGTTATACTTCCCATCTGTACATCTAAAGCTTTGACTTCAATAATTGCGCCTGTATAATAACTTAATCCTCGCGCCAAAGTCAGATCTATTTCTACTTCTGAGCGAAGTGGAGTCAGGTTTATTTTGCTAAGAATAAATTCTAATTCTTCAACTCCTTTTAATCCTGTTTCAGAACTGCTCAAAACAGTCTTTAACGTATTTAGCTTTTTTTCATTAGTTCCTTGCAAAAGGATGATCGGTTGAAGTTGTTCAATAACTTTTTGAGAAATCCCTTTTGATGCCAATTCCTCATTTACTTTTTCTAACCCGATTTTATCCAGTTTGTCAATAGCAACTGTAATGTCTACAATTTTATCGGATTCTCCAATCGTTTCAGCTATTCCTGAAAGTATTTTGCGGTTATTTAATTTAATAGATACCCTAATTCCAAAACGGGTGAATACTTCATCAATGATTTGTAACAATTCGACTTCATTGATCAAAGATTCAGATCCAACTATATCGGCATCACATTGAAAGAATTCTCTGTAACGACCTTTTTGCGGACGGTCGGCACGCCAAACGGGTTGTATTTGGAACCGTTTGAACGGGAAGGTAATTTCGTTGCGATGCATCACGACATATCTTGCGAATGGAACAGTGAGGTCGTATCGTAGCCCTTTCTCACAAACTTTAGAGGCAAATTTTAAAGAATTTTTTTCGGTAAGTTCATCTACGGAAAAGTCCGCAAGTACATTACCAGAGTTAAGTATCTTGAAAAGTAATTTATCTCCTTCTTCGCCATATTTCCCCATAAGAGTCGAAATGTTTTCCATCGCAGGAGTCTCTATTTGGCGGAATCCATACAGTTTATATACTTCGCGTATCGTGTCGAAGATATAGTTACGTTTCGCCATTTCTTGGGGCGAAAAATCTCTTGTTCCTTTTGGAATTGATGGTTTTTGCATTTTAAATCGATTCTATTAAGTGTGCGTTTGCAAAGGTAAGTGTTTTTCTAATAAGTAATAATATGATAGATAAATGTATTTTTGTTGTGGTTGAGAATAATAAGAGTATAAGAGTTGAAAAGGTAATGTAAGATTACACTTGAGCGAATAAATCGGGTCAAATGTTATGCCAATACTATCGCTGGTAACAATATCTTTTCGTGTTTAAAATAAAGTGGTCAATTATCTCTTTATTTACTGTATTTGGATTGTTCTTATTGGTATTGATATTAGAGGAAATATTTCGAACGATAGCTGCTTTTAAAATTATATTTTTCATCTTTTATTTTAGAATATATCCGACTGGTTTTTCCTCAATTTTATTAGTGAGCTGTCGCAATAGTCAATATACTGATTTTGCAGTCAGTTATATTAAGAATTTTTTTTGCGCACGCTTCGATTGTGGAACCTGTTGTGAGTACATCATCGATCAATAATATATGCTTATCTTTAAAATTTTCTTCATCTGTCAATGAGAATATATTTTCAACGTTGCTCCATCTTTCAAATCTTGATCCGCTTTTTGCCTGCGAAGGATTGTTTTTTGTTCGTACAACAGTCTGATCATCAATAGGTATTTTGGTCTTTGATGATATGCCTTTTGCTATTTCCAAAGATTGATTATAACCTCTTTCGTCTATTCTTTTGGCATGTAAGGGTATAGGTACTATGTACGTAATACCTTTAATAAATTCGCTTCCTTTAAGATCAGCCCCGCACAACTCTCCAAGAAAAACTCCTAATTGAGGATTATTTTTGTATTTCAATTCATGAATGATCGGTTGCATTACACCACCTTTTACAAAGTGAGCGAAAGCTGTGATTCTTTCAAATGGTATACGACCCGCAAAAAATGATTCGAGCTTATTATCTTTTTGTAAATGAAAATTTGTCTTAGGTATTTTATTAATACAATTTAAACAGATGTGTTTTTCACTTTCAGTTAATCTCTTTTTGCAGCCCGGGCAAAGTGTTGGAAATAAAAAATCTAATAAGTTATGAAATATCGTCTTCATAATTACTATTTAACAATTTATTTACGCATTTGATTGTCGCATCCATCGAAAAACCTCTTCCAAGGGCAAAACGAATAAGTTTGTTTTTTTTGTCATATTCGTCTTTAGCTTTTACGTTTTTAATTTTCGTAGTTAGTATTTTTTTTAATTGCTCATCAAAATCTTCGTCGCCAAATTCGTTCAATATCGGTAAATAAACTGATTCGGGAATGTTTCGTTTTTTCAGTTCAAAAATTATTTTAGTTTTTCCCCATTTGTTGAATCTGCTTTTATCATTTATAAAACTTTTGCAAAAACGTTCTTTATTCAAAAATTTTTCGTCATAAAGCCTTTTTACTATGCGGGATATTTCATCTTCTGCTAACTCCCAAGAAACCAATTTTCGTCGTACGTCCATTTCGCATCTTTCTGCTTTTGAACAGTAAGACGCAATTCGATTAAGAGCGCGAGGTTCGGTTAGTTTCATTGTTTAACAATTTCACCCCTTACCATCCGATCATTTCCTGATAAATCTTTATGAAGTTCGATATTCAAGAATCCTTTTTTCTTTAGCATGTCAATAGTCTCCTGTCCTTTCGCTCGATTGATTTCGAAATAAAGCTTTCCGTTTGGTTTTAATATTTGC
Source organism: uncultured Dysgonomonas sp. (assembly GCA_945292135.1). Lineage (GTDB taxonomy): Bacteria > Bacteroidota > Bacteroidia > Bacteroidales > Dysgonomonadaceae > Dysgonomonas. Next base: position 576 of record CALYRA010000261.1, on the reverse strand, counting down.
AATGCAATATCTGCGATACGTTCATAAAAGATTAATGATTTATCATCAGGTACAAACAGAGCTGTGTGCGGTTCATAATCCAATACATTCGCATCCATATCCTGTTTTTCTTTTTCGAGGATATAAGGCGGATTGCTTACAATAATGTCGAATCTTTTATCAGATGGATATTCTCCTAATACATCTGTTTTCTTAAAATTGATATTTACATTGTTCTTCTTCGAATTTAAAATAGCAACTTCTAAAGCTAAAGGCGATATCTCCCAAGCCGAAATGTCAGCCTTTCTCAAATACCTAGCAAGAGAAATGGCAATACATCCGCTACCTGTCCCGATATCTAATACGCTTAGCCCTTCTTGCAGATTTTCGTTAATTATCAACTCTAATAACTCTTCCGTTTCGGGTCGAGGTATCAATACGTTTTTATTTACATAAAATGGTAGCCCAAAAAATTCGGTTTCTTCCAATATATATTGTATCGGCTCGTAATTTTTTAAGCGGCTTATTGCAGCGTCTAATTCTGATTTTTGAGTCGAATTTAGTTTCAAATCCTGCTCGGTCATAATCGTAGAGTAG
>CALYRA010000260.1 GCA_945292135.1 uncultured Dysgonomonas sp. | reverse complement strand
ACAAAACCGGATTTTTTTCGTAAAACCTGAAATCCGTCAGTCTGTGACTATCAAGATAGTAGATTAAAAAATCAAATAAATTATATAAGGAGTACTAAACTCCAATTTTCAAATTAATTATGATAACAGTATCAAATTTAGGTATTCAATTCGGGAAAAGAATTTTATTTCAAGACGTAAATTTAAAATTTACCCATGGCAATTGCTATGGCATTATAGGCGCTAATGGCGCGGGGAAATCTACATTTCTAAAAATACTTAGTGGAGAAAAAGATGCTACTCAGGGCAGTTTCTCACTTGCTCCCGGCGAAAGATTGTCTGTATTGGCGCAAGATCACTTTGCTTTTGACAATCAAACAGTATTAGATACTGTATTGCAGGGGCATACTGTATTATGGGATATCAAATCTGAAAAAGACGCGTTATATACAAAAGAGGATTTTACTGATGCTGATGGCATCAGAGCTTCGGAGTTAGAAGAAAAATTTGCGGAATTGGAAGGTTGGAATGCTGAAAGCGATGTAGCTACATTACTTAGCGGATTAGGCATATCAGAAGATCTGCACTACCAAAAAATGGCAGATATTAGCGGTAAACAAAAAGTAAGAATCCTTCTTGCTCGCGCATTATTTGGTAAGCCTGACAATTTACTACTCGATGAGCCTACCAATGATTTGGATATAGAAACAGTGATGTGGCTTGAAAATTATCTGGCTAATAACTGTGAAAATACAGCCGTACTTGTAGTATCGCACGACCGTCACTTTTTAGATTCCGTATGTACTCATACTGTGGATATAGATTTTGGAAAGGTAAATATGTTTGCAGGTAATTACAGCTTTTGGTACGAATCGAGCCAGTTAGCTCTACGTCAACAACAGCAACAAAATAAGAAAGCGGAAGAGAAGAAAAAAGAACTCGAGGAATTTATTCGTCGATTCAGCGCCAATGTTGCTAAATCAAAACAGACTACCAGCCGCAAAAAAATGATTGAGAAACTTAATATAGAAGAAATAAAACCTTCGTCCCGACGCTATCCGGGTATTATATTTTCTCCCGAACGCGAACCGGGTAATAAAATTTTAGAAGTAAACGGATTGAAAAGAACTATCGAAGGCAAAGTATTATTTGACAAGGTAGATTTCAATGTTGAGAAAGATGATAAAATAATATTCTTATCAAAAGACCCTCGCGCCATGACGGCATTTTTCGAAATCATTAATGACCAGATAAAAGCTGATAGTGGAAGTTTCAGTTGGGGTCAAACAATTACTTCTGCGTATTTACCATTAGACAACAGTGACTTTTTTAAAGATGATATAACGCTTGTTGATTGGCTTTCTCAATTTTCGGACGATACAAGCGAAATTTATATAAAGGGTTATTTAGGTAGAATGCTTTTTTCAGGAGAAGAAGTTCTCAAAAGCGCAAAGGTGCTTTCGGGAGGTGAAAAAATGCGTTGCATGATTGCTCGTATGATGCTTAAAAGCGCAAACTGCCTTGTTTTGGATTCTCCGACCAATCATCTTGACTTGGAATCAATACAGGCTTTCAATAACACGCTTATTCAATTCAAGGGTAATATATTAATGTCGTCACATGACCATGAATTTATCCAAACGGTATGTAATCGTATTATTGAGCTTACTCCTAATGGAATTATTGACAAGCGGATGGATTATGATGATTATATTACTTCTGATGATATAAAAGCTCTAAGGGATAAAATGTATAATTGATATTTAGACCAACAATAAAAAATATAAAAGCCTCCTTTAAGGAGGCTTTTATATTTATGATATTTATTTGAATTACTATTCCATCTCTTCTATACTAACGTCTATCGCTTCTATTTTTTTCTCTATAAGCTCCATTTCGTCTTTCAATTTTTTGACTTTGATATTTACGTCTTTTAATAAGCCTCCCGCACCTTTACTGGAAATAGACAAGAAATTCATATTGTTTTCGTAAGTTTGTAAATCCGATTTCAGTTTATTATATGTGTATAACAAACGTTCTCTTTCTCTCAACAATTTACGTTTTGCGTCTGCGCCGCCTTTAGACAAATCATCCATAGAGGTTTTGAATACATCCAAACGACGTTCGGCTTTATCAACCTTCAATCGATCGTATTGAGCATCTACCGCATCATGAAATTCTTTATATATTTTATCTTTTTCTTTAAACGGTACATGACCAATATTATGCCATTCTTCTACCAAACTGCGTATTTGGTTCAATGCTTCCGTCGCTTCCAAAGAATGATCAATTTCAGTAATCTTGTTTATTAATTCTTTTTTAGCTTTCAAATTAGTTTCTTCTTCTTCTTTATGTGAAGATGTATGTATTTTTTTCTGTTCAAAAAAGTAATCACAAGCTGCTACAAATTCTTTCCAAATAATATCTGAATATTTGCGTGAAACCGTGCCTATTTGCTTCCATTGTTTCTGAATCGCAATCAGTTCATCAGTAGTTTTTCGCCAGTCCGTACTGTCTTTCAAAGATTTCGCTTTTTCTACTAAAGCTCTTTTTTTCTCAAGATTTACATCCATTTCTCCTTTTGCTGCCTTGAAAAATTCACTTTTCTTTTCAAAGAACGCATCGCATAATGAACGAAATTCTTCAAATATTTGATTATTAAATTTTCGTGGAACAAATCCTATTGTTTTCCACTCTGCCTGTAATGCTATTACTTCTTTACTTTTTTCATCCCAAAGTTTCATTGAGACTAGTGAACTATAATTAATTGCGCGTAATTTTTCACAAATTGCGGTTTTTAGCTCCAAGTTTTCGGTTTCTTTTCCTTTTAAATTTTCAAAATGGGCTTGATAATTTTTATTTATAGTTGTTGAAGCGGTTTTGAAACGTTCCCAAATCTCTTCGCGCAATTCTTTTGCAACAGGACCAATTTCACGCCATTGTTGATGATAATTTTGTAATTGATGAAATGCTGATACTGAGTCTCCATCTTCGGCAAGTTTCTCAGCTGATTCACAAATAGCAATTTTCAATTCTAAATTTTTCTTGAAATCATAGTCCCGGAATTCATTATTTATTTTAATTAAATCATAAAAGATTTCACTATAATATTGATATGATTTCCAAAGTTCTTTTTCCTTTGATGCGGGAACTAATTTTATTTCAGTCCATTGTTGCTGAATATCTTTAAATTCTTTATATAATTTATTAAAGTCCTCCGTACTTTCGGTCAATTGTTTAAGCGATTCAATTATAGCAAGTTTTTTCTGATAATTCTCTTCTCTTAATCGTTCTTCGGCTAGAATCTGGTTTGCTCGTTTGTCTTTGATCTCATTTAAATATGTTTTAAGTACCTCATCTTTCGGATCGGGAATAGGTATGAAATCATCTTCTTCGTTACCTTCTTCAATAAATTTTCTTTTTTCGTCTTCTATTTCTTTTGACCTAAGCTTGTAAAATATTTGTTTTAGATTTTCGACCTCAGCTCTTAACGGGACTTCTTCTTTTGCTAAAAAATCCTTTAATTTCTCTAAAACTTCATCTTTTGTCAAAATACTA
>CALYRA010000259.1 GCA_945292135.1 uncultured Dysgonomonas sp. | reverse complement strand
TCTTTATATTACAAATAAGGAGTTTTTGATTTATCATTAAAAATTCTTGCAGATTATGATTTTATAAGCCGTTGCGTATCTCAAGGTGTCAAATTAGAAGAAGTGGATGCCGTTATTTCCAATTTTTGCTTAGGAGGTCTTTCTTCCTCGTATTTTGACTTTTATACCGATTATTATAATATTCAGTTGAAATATAATTATATAAATAGAAAGAGGTATAAAGAATTGATCTTTATTCTAAAATTAAAAAAGTTTTTAAGTCGGTTTATTCATAGATGGTAAAAGATAGTTTTTCCAATTCTTAAAAAGAATAAATATATAAAATACAGCCTTAAACAGACTATTAAAATATTCGACAAAAAGGATATTTTTTAGTATCTTTGTTATGTTTTGAAAATAAGAAAATGTTATAAAATTATAATATGACAGATAAGCAAAAACAAATAAATGAAACGTATTCGGCCGATAGTATTCAGGTTTTGGAAGGACTAGAGGCAGTGAGAAAAAGACCCGCTATGTATATTGGGGATGTTGGCGAAAAAGGTCTGCATCACTTAGTATATGAGGTAGTTGATAACTCAATAGATGAAGCTTTGGCAGGTTACTGTACAGATATAAAAGTAACGATACATGAGGATAACTCGATAACTGTAAAAGATGATGGACGAGGTATTCCTGTTGATTTTCATGAAAAAGAACAGAAATCAGCATTGGAAGTTGTTTTAACAGTTTTACATGCAGGAGGTAAGTTTGATAAAGGCACTTACAAAGTCTCAGGAGGACTTCATGGTGTAGGTGTATCTTGTGTAAATGCTTTGTCTACATATCTGAATGCAGAGGTTCATCGAGGGGGAAAAGTTTATTCAATGGATTTCTCATGTGGTATTCCTACATCAGAACTTAAAATTATCGGAGAATCCACTAATACAGGAACAATTGTTACTTTCAGACCAGATGCAAGTATATTTATAACAACTGAATACAAATATGATATATTAGCATCTCGTTTGCGTGAACTTGCTTTCTTAAATGCCGGGGTGCGTTTATCTTTGACAGATGAGAGAGTAAAGAAAGAGGATGGTTCTTTCCGTTCAGATGTTTTCTTTTCAGAAAAAGGGTTAGAAGAATTTGTTCGTTATATAGATGCTTCCAAAGAAGCTTTAATTAATGATGTAATACACATTGTTACCGAAAAGCAGGGTGTTCCTGTTGAAGTAGCAATGACTTATAATACAACTTTTAATGAAAATGTATATTCTTATGTGAACAATATACATACAATTGAAGGTGGTACGCATTTAACAGGTTTCCGCAGAGGATTGTCACGTACATTGAAAAAGTATGCTGAAGATATGAAAATGCTGGAAAAAGTAAAAGTGGAAATTAGTGGCGACGACTTTCGTGAAGGTTTGACTGCTGTTGTATCAATAAAGGTTGCAGAACCACAATTTGAAGGTCAGACAAAGACTAAGTTAGGTAATAATGAGGTTATCGGTGCTGTAGATCAGGCTGTAGGTGAAGCTATTGGCTACTATTTGGAAGAGCATCCCAAAGAAGCTAAAACAATTGTAGAAAAGGTTATTCTAGCAGCTACCGCGCGAGCAGCCGCTCGTAAGGCTCGAGAAATGGTTCAACGTAAATCTCCGTTATCAGGAGGCGGATTACCGGGTAAGCTTGCGGATTGTTCAAGTAAAGATGCTTCAATTTGTGAGATTTTTCTTGTCGAAGGAGATTCGGCAGGTGGTACGGCAAAACAAGGTAGAGACCGGGCTTTCCAAGCTATTTTACCTCTTCGAGGTAAGATTTTAAACGTAGAGAAAGCTATGCAGCACAAGGTACTTGAAAGCGATGAAATAAAGAATATATATACAGCTTTGGGAGTTTCTATTGGTACGGAGGAAGACTCGAAAGAATTAAATATCGAAAAGATTCGTTATCAAAAGATAGTAATTATGACCGATGCCGATGTGGATGGTAGCCATATCGCAACTCTTATTCTCACATTTTTCTTCCGTCATATGAAGCCTCTCTTAGAAAGGGGATATATTTATATTGCAACTCCACCTCTTTACTTATGTCGTAAAGGAAAAATTGAAGAATATTGTTGGGATGACAGACAACGCCGTTCATTTATTGATAAATATGCTGATGGAGATGAGAATGCGATTCATACACAGCGATATAAAGGTTTGGGAGAAATGAATGCTTCTCAGTTGTGGGATACGACTATGAATCCCGAACATAGAACATTGCGTCAGGTTACAATAGAAAATGCAGCTGAAGCAGATCATATATTCTCAATGTTGATGGGTGAGGATGTCGCTCCGCGGAGAGAGTTTATTGAGGAAAACGCAACATATGCGAATATTGATGCTTAAAATATAATTATGAATAGAGAAAGAGTTGTATGTTCACAATACAACTCTTTTTTTGTAAATATCAAATAGAATGTTAGCTATATTACTATCTTGGGTCATAATATTTTTTATTCTATTTACTTTTGGTAAATGTATAAATGTAATTTACTCTAATTGTAGTGGAAGGAAAGAAGAGTATAACTATTTTGATTTGCTTTTGTTAGGGTTGTGCTTCTTAACGTTTTTACTCTCTTTTATTTCATTATGGCTTCCATTGAATCACTATATTTTAATAGCATGTTTAGTATTAAGTTTAGGCTATTGGGTTTATGATCGTAAAAGCATAGTATCATTTTATAGTAAAAACTTCGTAAGTTTAAAAAAAGTAACATTGGTTCAAGGTATCTTGATTATATTAGGGGTATTGTCTGTAATACTATTAATGATATGGTCTGCATCTTTTTTTGATTCAGTGTATTATCATCATCAAAATATTCGTTGGAACGAGGAATACGCTGTTGTTCCAGGTTTAGGAAATATAGAAGATCGATTAGCATTTAATTCCAATTATATGTTAATATCTTCTATTTTCACATTCCGTTTTTTATTTGGAGAAGCAATTTATGCCTTTCAATCTTTATTATTTGTGGCTTTCTTTTTATGGATAATATTTAACCTATTAATTAGTAAGTTTGATTGGAAATACATATTGTTACTGATTTTTACTTTATACTTTTATATACTGAATATAGATGCACTAGCTGATACTTCTACAGATATAGTTCCTAATATATGTATTTTATATTTAACTGCAAGGTTTATATTGAGAGCTGATATATTAAAGAAAAGTTATTTGCTATATATCGTTTTACCATTAAGTCTGATTACTTATAAACTCTCTATTGCTCCTTTATGTTTGTTGAGTATATATATGTTAGTCCTTTGTATGAAGGAGAAAAATTATAGAACGATATTCTTTGTTTTATCTTTATGCTTTTTAATAATAACAGTTTGGCTTATTCGAAATGTAATAGTCTCTGGCTATTTAATATATCCTTTATACTCATTAGATTTCTTTTCATTTGATTGGAAGATGCCTAAAAGTGTTCTAGAAACAGAGATGGCTTTCATGATTGACTGTGCTAAGTGGCGTTTTAATATCATGTTCGTTTTCTTAGAGTCT
>CALYRA010000258.1 GCA_945292135.1 uncultured Dysgonomonas sp. | reverse complement strand
TTGGAAATTAAAAATGGGGCAGCATTGACTGTCAGAGAAAGCCAGCATGTCATGTTGCTGGATAGTGGTAAATTGGCGGATATATTTCCCCCGGGGCTTCACAAACTAAGTACCGAAAATATTCCTATCCTTACCAATCTGAGGAATTGGAAACGAGGATTTAACAGCCCCTACAAAATAGATATTTACTATTTTAACACACATCAGTTTATCAATTTGAAATGGGGAACGCCTGCACCCATTATCATGCCCGACGCCAAATTCGGGCAAGTAAGAATAAAAGCCTTTGGAGCTTACAATATCCGTATAGCGGATGTCGCGAAATTTTTCAGGCAATACGCCGGCACAAGCGAGGTATTAACAATTTTCGAACTTGAACGTCAACTAAGGGACTTTATAGCTCCCAAATTCGGAGAAGTGTTAGCCCAACACGGATATAGTATAATGGATGTTGCGGGCAATATCACAGACCTGAGCAACAAAGTATTACCCCAGCTTCAACCATTTTTTCAGGAATTGGGATTGGAACTCCTCAAATTTCAGATAACCAGCGTCACATTGCCTGATGAAGTAACCAAACATTATGATACGGTGACCAGTATGAACATGATTGGCGATATGGATAAACTGCAACAATTCAATGTTGCCAACGCTATGGGACAACAAGGCACCGCAATCAATAGCGGAACGCAAGCGGCTGCTATGATGGGAGCTATGATGGGACAAATGAATCAGATGTCGCAACAGGTTCAGCAAAATCAATCGCCCCAACCCCCGACCCCAAATACTACACCCGATGAAGATATAGTAGTCAAATTAAAAAAACTGAAGGATTTATTCGATATGGGATTGTTGGACGAAGACGAATTTAAATCCAAAAAGGCTGAATTACTAAGTAAATTTTAAGACATAATGAGTGAAGAAAATAAAGCTCTGTCATATTTGGAACGCTTAAAAAAACAAGCGCAAGAGCAAAAAAAATATGGTTGTGAATATCATGCTCAAGAAGCGCGGATCGAGGCTGCCACATGCCCCAACTGCGGTGCGGGCAGAGCCAAAATGGACGGCTTGACGAAATGCGCCTATTGCGGTCACGAATTTCTTAAAGTAGAACTCACAGATGGGATTAATATTAAAAAAGACGATAATTCAAAATAAACGGTTATGAGTAAAAAATTTGAAAGATATAAATCCGAAATTATTGAAACCGAAAATCGGTGGATTACGTTTATCGGAAAACTGAAAGAGAGAATTATAGAGCTTTGCGAAGCCTCTATACCCGAATTGATAGCAGAATATCAAAACGATAAGGACGAACACAAAAGAGCATATTGCAGTATGGTATCCGGTATCGTAGGACAAATTAATAATGTAGAACAAAAAGCAGATGAAGTATGTGATAATCAAGTAATAAAAATTCTTGATAAAATTCAGGACAAGGTTATGGAAGATGATGAACTTAGCGATTTAGTCGATGGAGCTATAGATCGCTGTTCTGAACTATTACAAGCTTTCAGCGATTTCGCTTCAAAATGGACTGACACTATCAATGAAACAACTCCGGTTGATCTGGAAAAAGAATATCAAGCCATCTTGGATGAACACGAACAGATAAAAGATAAATTCACGTGCAAACAATGTGGAAGTATTATTCCTCTTCCCAAACTACTCTTTATGATTACCCATCTTCAGTGTCCCGCATGTCAAACACAAAATACGTTTACCCCAAGTACCCGAGCAAGCCAATTGGAATATCTTGGAAAAGAGCTTGCGAAACAACGTACCAAACATTTATATATGATGTATGAAGCTGAGAATAATAAAGACCAAGAAATATATAACCAAATACACAATTTGGAATTGAGCGTTGGTTTCGATGAAGAGGAAATAAACCAAAAACTAAAAACGCAAATTGCCGAATTAGAAATAAGTCGTAAAAAAGCCATCGCTAACACGCCGAAACTTCACAAAAAATATTTGAGAGCAATGTTTGATGAATTAAATAAGATAGTTCCAGATCTAAAAGAAGAAAACGAGAAAGTATATTTGAGTTGCCTTAAAGAAAATTATTTAGAAAATGTCAATATAGATTAATTATAAACTTAAAAAAACTTACTTATGTTTAAAAAAATTTTAAACCTGTTTGGAAATGATGATGATAAAAAATCATCGTCTGATGAAGAAAAACACTCTAAAAAAGCTTGTATAAATGATGAACAAGATGATGACGACGACGATGATGATGACGATGACGACAATGATAATGATGATACTCGGCAATGGCCTGAGGAAGAAAGAGGACAAAAGGTCGCGGCAGAACTCGATCCCGTTACTCTTCATGGATTGCATTATACCGAGGAGCAGTTTGATGCGGAGGTTGAAAAACGTGTACAGCAATTAATAAAAGAAGAGAAAGAAGATGGTGGAGAAGTTGAACAAGTAGATATTGACAATTTTTATCTCAATGTTCGTCGCGATCTTTATCAAGAGTGGACAGGGGCAAACTCTAATATGATGCTTCAATGGGAACAAGCCAACAGTATGAAATATACAGGTCGCGCTGCTTTTGGAAATACTCAACATGATGAAAATAATCCGTTACTTGCGCCAATACATGGCGTTACTTTGCAAGATTATGCGGCCATTTCTTATTATATGGCTTCAGGATCGGACTATAATGCTATAATGAATCAACTTGGAATAGATGATGCGGTTTATCAAGAAGCCAGTACATTGTGGACTAAACGTATGCAACAGGATACGACTGCTACCGTAACGGTCTTGTTTAGCCAATATTATGGATCGGCAGATCAGCACCCTAAATTACAGGCAGTCGCAGTAGAATTATCTCCTAAAGGAAAAGAGACGGTCGAAAAGATGAAGTCAGACAGGTTTTTCTATGAGGAACTTTGCGGAGCTCGTAGAGCAGCATCAGAGTGTGGGATGGACGGCTCGCAATGGATTATGGATAACTATGAAGTTCCATTAGGTGAATTTCAAAAAGTTGCGGTATATCACGGACAGCAAGATCAAAAACATATTGTATTCGAAGATCAGATGAAATATAGTGATTATCAGGAGAAGAAAGTAGAAGAATATAAAAAGAAATTTATGGAAGAGCAGGGTGGAGGCGTTGCTGATGATATAAGTTTCTAAAATAATATTGTTTGCGATTATAAAAGATTGGCATTTATGTCAATCTTTTGTATTTTGATAAAATAGATATATATATTTGTACTCGCCAACTATTTATAATAGTTCCTGCCAAGTAAAGTATCGAATTATAAACAAAACATATTTAATTTATCAGCCACACAAATAATAACAAATGCCCAATAAATCAATATTAATACCTACAGCAGGTTTAATCGTTATAAAAGATAATAAATTACTTTTAGCATATAGCAATAATAAAAAAGCGTGGTACCTTCCCGGTGGTAAGATAGATTTAGGCGAAAGTTCAATACAATGTTTGTACCGAGAAATCCAAGAAGAACTGCGTTTGGTTCTTAACCCCGAATATTTGAAGTTTTATTGTCATATTTCA
>CALYRA010000257.1 GCA_945292135.1 uncultured Dysgonomonas sp. | reverse complement strand
TAGCCTGCAATATAGAGCGCTTTTTTCGGCGTTTCGAATAATAAAGCGAAGCCCAACCCAACAAAAAAACTGAGAAAAACATCTCTTAGTATATTAAGCAACATAATCAAAAGTTATTAATGCCAATCAAAGCCATACTCAAAAACATCCCAACCGCAATGCACAAAAGAATAAATCCTCCGAACGCACCTCGCGCCAATCCCGTAGGAATATAGCCTTCTATAAGATCTATTATGCTATTGATTAATGGAACTCCGGGTATAAGGAATAGTACGGATGTAGCAATTGAAGAAGTGGGAAAATCGCCTAAATCAAACAACACATTCAATCCCGCTATACTCGTTGTTACAAAGGATGAGCAAGTGATCGAAACCATAACATTAAAACCTTTTTTTATCATCGTCTGTCTGATAATAAGCCCCGTAAAAGATGCTATAAAAGCAAAACTTCCATTTATCCAATCGCCACCGGCGATCATACATAAACAACTGCAAGCAATACCGATGAAAAACCTTACCAGCCAAACAGGGTATTTAGGCGTATTTCTCAAGTCTTTGATACTATCGGCGAGTTCATGAAATGAAATCTTTTTATCAAACAATTGCCAAGTCAATAAACTACTATCCGTCAATACGCCAAAATGTACGCCATGATGATTTATTCTTCGGTTTGTTGTTATTGTATTTTCAGGATTGTTTCTATCCGAAACAGAAATCGAAATCGCTGTAAAAGATAGAAGCATTTCTACTTTGTAGGGACTAATAGCAGCTATACGTTGTATATTGCGGTTAATCCTTTCGCAATGAGCGCCGGATTCCAGCAGAAGCGTACCTATTTCAAGTAAAACTTCGGTAAAATGGTAAATGGGAAATTTGTCATCAGTTTGATAACTATTTTCCTTCTGAATATCCAAATTGTCATTGCGCGGACAATCGATAAAATTTGTTTGCATTCGCTAAACTTTTTACAATTAATAAACCTATGTAAAAAGTTCTTTTCGAACTTCACAATGCTGAAACCGATAAAAAATATGAGGAAAAATCACATCTCTAAAAGAGAAAGACATAAGATAGTTTCGACATAATGCTTTAATCGCGAAGCATTGCCAATCCGTATAAGGCAGGTATCCTGGCTTTCACCATTTCTGTTTTCCTTCCCATCCTTTACGGACAGTGGATATATAAACAGAAACTTTCGCGGTGATTACAGTTGCGCGACAGCTCACGATTTACACGTGATTCCCTATTCTCCCCTTTCAAATATGGAGCACCTTGACGGTTGATTAAAGATGATAAAGAACTAATTCTGCACAAAGGTAAATAAAACGATATTATTTTATTCACTATTTCATGTTAATAATTAATTATTTTTTTTGAAAACAATAACATTAAAAATAAAACCTAAACAACTAATATACAACATGATAAATTTATTTTCGGGAAACTTTACATTTTAATCATCCTAATAAAATAACATTTTTGAGCAATTTATTTAAATGAAACAATCTGAAAAATTAATATTCATCAATTTTTATCGGATAAAAAAAGAGTGACTTTTTCGTCACTCTACTTATAAAAATTTTAACTTATTTATTCACCTAAATGTTCGTTCCATGATTCCGCATTTTTGATAGCTTCAGTCATATGATTTAGCCATATATTACGGATAGATTGATGGTCAGCTAAACCGACAACATTAAAACCACTGTCATCTATTACTGATCCATTTTTACTAATTGTAAAACCTAATTTTTCAAGTTTCAATTTCCAACTATAATCAGAGTCTTTATCCTTTTCATACGGATTAATTTTTTCCCAAGTTTGTCCATCTTTAAGACCTCCGAGCAGATCGTTTTGGGCATGATCTCCAGCTATTGACATCAACGGAGCCAAATTAACTGTTACGTCTTTATATTCCAGACCTTTTGCGGAAGCGTACGATTTTAATTCTTCACGAATGTGGGAAAACATTTTTTTCCCCCAATCCACCGTACCGACAAAGATATTTTTCTCTCCACTCAATTGTTGTAAAGTTTCTTCAAGTTGATTATAACGTTCATTGGCATGAGTATATTCTGTATCAGGATTGCCATGTCCCATCAGAACGACAACTTCTCCTTTATCCAAATGTGGTTTATAATAGTTATATAATACCTGAGCCACTTCTGCGACATCCTCTTCTGTTTCGAGTAAACATGGACTTTTAGCGACTTTCACGTCAGGAAACGGAACCATGAAATTTTTCTTTACATCGGTATTCATTAGACTTAGATACTCCTCACCCGGAATAATGTGCAAGGATTGAACATAAACTGTTTTATATCCCATTTTACCAATGGCTGATAGCCACAAATCAGGTTGGGCATACGCTTTTCCTAGTTTGTTATATACCCGGGATACAATAGTACGGGAAGTAAATGATACATATATATCCGTATTTGGGTAAGCAGCCTGATAGTCGGCTATTATTTTATCATAAGTAATTTGAGGCTGCTCATAAGTACTACCGAAAGAGCAAAGTAATAAGGCTGTATCATGTACTTTTTCAATTTTTACAGCATCGCGAAACTCGTTGTTGTCATCATCACTCGAACATGCTGTAAGAATGACAGCCGACAAAATCAGAGAAACTGCGTAAAGGTTAATCAATAATTTTTTCATAATTCAATTCATTTTAAATTTATCATTTATCACTATTTTGGAACTTAAGTGTTAACGATGTAAAATAGTTACGTCCCGGCGAAGTCGAACTTCTGTTATGTCCGAAAGGAGTACGATCCGTATAATTCAATAGATTATCTACCCCTACATTAACATTCAATTTGATTTTCTTTTTGTTCAGAAGGTTATGTGAAGTATTCAATCGCCAAAGCTGATAACCTTTAGCATCGCCATCTGAAGTATAATATCGTTTCGATTGATATCTGCCATTCAGATTTATTCCGAATTTGTATTTTTTCCATGAATGTCCCCACGATACTTTTATTGACAAATTATGCCGAGATGTGCCGTTAATATGTACATAACGCATATAATTTTCGGCTTCATCGTCATCCGTCCTTTGCACTTTGGCGTCAAGATAACTATATCCACCTCCTAATTTAATCGCAAAAGGCAACTGCGTTTCGAAAGTGAGATCAACACCGTACGTTCTGGCTTTAGCTAAATTGACATATTTCATTGTCTCTTCCACCAGTAGCAATTTATCTTTATATGAAGTTTCGGTATGTTGGAGCGAAATCATATCACGAATACGGTTGTGATACGCCGTTACGCTAAATTTAAATTCAGGAACAATGTATTCTAAATTAGCTGCGTAATAATTTGATTTTTGAGGTTTTAAGTTTGTGTCGCCATAATATGCTTTAAACTTACTCATCAATGTCGTATAGTAATGGTAGTATAGTTCTTTGACTGTCGGAGCTTTATAACCATTGGAGTACATAACACGAATATTGAAATTACTCAATTTATACATACCCGATATTTTGGGTGTCAATGTATTCTCAAAGTCCTTATTGTGTCCATACCTTATTCCGGCTGTTATATTGAATCGTTCAGTTATATTC
>CALYRA010000256.1 GCA_945292135.1 uncultured Dysgonomonas sp. | reverse complement strand
AATAATCGCATATGTTACATGAATTTACGCTGTCTAATGGTAAAGCGATGATCAATTATACGCTAAAATACTGTGATACTAAACAAAAGTTATTAAACAGTCATGGTTTTAAACGTGTTATTGAATCTTTCATAAAAGAAGTTTTGAAGAAAGATGAAATCGTTATATATAATTTCTATATAGAAGATTTAGGCTCAGAAGAACAACTTATAAACTCATTAATAGAAGTTTTTAAACTTCTTACTGTATTCAATATTGAAGAAGTCCTTGAAGTGGATAATAAATATTCCATATTTTTCAAGGATAAAGATTTATTCATAGAAATCACAGAACTACTTTTAGCTTATTGGAAACGTTTGGAACGTTATGCGATAGTGCATAGTAATCGTATTAGCGATGGTTTACAAAGCGTTCGATTTATACAAGCAAACGGAATGTTCAATGACCTTATTTTGGCGACGGCTCGTCGCATTCAAGAGACTGTTAACGAACACCCGACCCGTATATATCGTCAAAGTACAGCCGGAGCAAATGCCGGTCTGACACTTAATGATATAACTTGGAATTGTCCTGTGGAATATAAAGGATTAGCTTCTATACCATTTATCAGTAAAGTGGTTATTCAGCCTCCTTTCATTTCTTATACAAAGAAAAATACTCGTGATGGCATATTCCATGAACACAACCAAAATCCCCTATCAAATATTATACTCAATGAAGATGAGTGGTTCGTGTTCCCTGTAAAAGTTGGGAATATGCTCACATTTGTCTATTTCCATCGTGATTTTATGGTGCATGGAATTGGTTTGTCAAATCTTTTTGAAATAGCAACTGAAGACGAATATATCGGTAAAAAACCGGATATCATATATGTTTTCGGATATCCTGACGGAGAAAAAGAGAAACGTACTTTTTATTACAAAGATAAAAAGAATGATATTTTGATAGGATATGCCAATCATTGTGATGATATAGACTATTTTGGTTACATGAAAAAAATGCTTCTTACTCTTCATAATATAAAGCAAATAGAAAATAAACGCCTGCCTATTCATGGTGCAATGGTGAATATTGTGCTAAAGAATGGCACTGAATCAAATATTATTATCATGGGTGACAGCGGCGCAGGCAAATCTGAAAGTTTGGAGGCATTTCGTACATTAAATGAGAATTATATTCGTCATATGCGCGTCATATTCGATGATATGGGTTATATCGTAAAAGAAGAAGATGGTACAATAAAAGGTTATGGAACAGAGATCGGAGCTTTTGTAAGAATAGACGACTTAGATCCGGCTTATGCGTATGAACAAATGGATAGAGGTATTTTCACCAATCCCGATAAAATAAATGCTCGCGTTACGATTCCGATATCTACTTACGAAGTCATATCGAAAGGTTATAAAGTAGATATAATGTTATATGCAAACAATTACGCTGAATCCGAAAAGAAAATTGTATTCTATGATGATTTGGAAAAAGTAATTGAAATATTTGAAGCAGGCGCACGTAAAGCTAAAGGGACAACAACTGAAAAAGGATTGGTAAAATCATATTTTGCAAATCCGTTCGGTCCTGTTCAGGAAAAGTCCAAAACAGAAGTTTTAGTACGTTCTTATTTTAAAGATATGCAAGATGCCGGCGTCAAAATCGGAGAAATTCATACTTCGTTAGCTATTGAAGGTAAATCAAAAGTAGGTCCTCATGAAGCTGCCGAAGAATTATTTTCTTTAATTAATTAGAAATAAAATAATTCAAGAAAGATATAATTATCAGTCTCTTATAAAAAAAGAGACTGATTTTTTTATCATGAGAGATATGATTTTCTCTTTTTTAATTTTAATTATATCAAAATAATTTGTATTTTTGATCTATAATTTATATTTATAAGTTGTAAACATTCTTAATAACACAAGTCCTTGTCAATATAGTAATTATAAGATAGACTTTACAAAATGCATAACAATTCATTTATCTCAATAAATTTAAGTAAAAATAAGTTTTTTTTAAATTTTGTATAGTGTATGCTTTATATCTAAAAATAAGGTTTAACTTTGTATTTAAAAATAAGTAAGTAGATTTTACTTAATAAAAACGGTAAACACAATCTTATATATTTATATTATTTTATAATGTGTATATGAAAAAACTTTATATTACTGTACTAGTAGCTGTTTGTTCTTTATTTGCATTAAATACTATTGCCTATGCGCAAGGCGCAGCACAAAAAAGATGGTTTGATAGACGCAAACATTTATTTGGCAATCAATTTGTATGGTCTTTTAATGCTTCGTCAGGAGGTTTTGGAATTGAGGGAACTACTGCTCTAAGCGATAAAATATATTTAAGAGCCGGAGTTAGTGTTTTACCCAGTTTAATAGAATTCAAAGATGATATAGCAGTAGACGACCCGATATTGGATAAACGTCTTGGATATATAGCGAATTATCATGTAACTTTTAAACCGCAGATGTTTCATGGATATGTATTAATTAATTACCATCCAAGATCGTTCTTCAAGAATTTTCACCTGACAACCGGTCTATATTTTGGTATCAGTGACATGAAAGCGAAAGGACGATTAAAGAACCCTGCTACCGGCGAAAATTCCGTCTTATTACCCCAATACGTGGAGGATGGATGGCCAACTTTAATTGTTGAAAATACGCGATTAAATATTGATGATGGGATATTAAATGCGACAATCCGCATGGGCGAAATAGTAAAACCCTATGTTGGATTTGGGTTTAGTCGTTCTATCCCAAAATATAAAAATGATTGGGGATTTAGTTGGGATATGGGTATTTTAATTCAACCAACGTTTGATATACGTCAGGGAGGAGAAAGAAAACCTAAAGAATATACAAGTCCGGCGATTGATATTAGCAGTCATTTAAATAGAGTAAAGGTTTGGCCTGTAATGAGCTTTAAATTAACATACAGGACTAAATAATATATTATTATCAAATAAAAAGGGCGGAAAGATATTTTATATCCTTCCGCCTTTTTTATGTTCCTGACCTAAACCAATATAGTTTTATCAAATAACAATACCTTTATCTCCTTAAATATATTATATGTTTTACTATATAAGATTATATACGATCAATAATTAAAATAGTGTAACTAAAGCAATAGTTTAGCATATTAGCAAATAATAAACTATAGATGAAACAAATTAAAAAAGCCAAAGAATTAAATTCTTTGGCTTTTCAATAATTATCGGTAATGTAAAAATTTATTTTCTAATATTTTTTAATCTCATTTTTACCAGATTCCTTCTTTGTCTCTTTTGCTGCTAAAGGAGTGGTACTATTCTCTTCTTCTTTCATATTATCACCCTTTAAATAAGAAGGTAAATTCATACCTGCCATATTAAATAAGTCATTTAATGGTGGTACAGATTTCATCAGACCCGAAACAAAATTAGCTGTCGTCGTATTACCATTTGATGAACCGTTGCCATTAGGAGAATCCCAAACAGTAATTTTATCAATCTTAATATTCTTAATAGCTTCAACTTGAGTTTTAACTAATTCCGGTAGTTTCTCAATTAATAATAATTGATAAGCAG
>CALYRA010000255.1 GCA_945292135.1 uncultured Dysgonomonas sp. | reverse complement strand
GATATAAGCATGAATAGAATGTACGCAGATTATCAATATTGTCGTCTTCTACCGCTACTCGACCTAAGGTTTCATTCCATTCTTTCTTTCCTCGTTCTTTGAGTTGATCGAAAGAAACGCCTTCGAGTTCTTTCAAATTTATTTCTGCTTGTTGATGACTTATAAATGATGATGCTACGCGAACATTGATTTGTTCTCCTTTTTGGGTAGTGAAGCCTATAATCGCGCCGGCGTGATTGTCTGTTATTTCTATTTTTTGTTCCGAAATATTTCCTGACGCTACTCCTGCTTTATAGGTAAATGGCTTATCGAAAATAATTACAAAATAATTTTTAAAATTCTCTGGTACGCCTCCACTATTTTTGGTTGTGTAACCTATTATTTTATTTTCGTGAGGTATAACTTTGATATATGATCCGTTGTCAAATGCGTCAATTACTATATATGAATGTTCGTTTTCGGGAAATGTAAACCGAAACATAGCTGCTCGTGAGGTAGGCGTCAACTCAGCTACTATATCATGATCTGCGAGATAAACCGAATAATAGTATGGTTTGACTTCTTCTGATTTATGTGAGAACCAACTCGAACGTTCTTCCTCATCGAAAACGGGTTTGCCTGTAATCGGCATAATTGAAAATTGTCCGTAATCATTAATCCATGGACTTGGTTGATGGGTTTGTTTCAATCCTCTTATTTTGTCTGCCGTATAAGTGTATGTCCATCCGTCTCCCATTTTACCCGTTTGAGGCGTCCAGAAATTCATTCCCCACGGGCGGGCTATTGCAGGATATGTATTTCCCGTAGACAATTCATGTTTACTCTGTGTTCCGACTAATGGGTTAACATAAGTTGTATAATCTTTATCTTGCCCTGTCAAATAAGGCAGCGAGATTAAAAATACAGTGATTAATAATAAATGTTTTTTCATTTTGTTTTGGTAATTCATTTATAGTCGCATATTTGCAACGGTTTAGATATTTAAAGTAAATATGGTGGTATAGACAGAAATTAATAAGTTTCGAATATGTTTTTTGCCTGTTATTAGATATAGAGTATTTTAATGAATTTGCAACTATTATAGATAGTCATTATCTGTAGTTTTAAACGCAATACATAATACGACGCATCTTTTTAATTAGCATCCTTATTATTATAACTTCTTTAGTTTTTTGATTTCTTCTTTATTTTTGACAGGAAATATGCTGATTGCAAATCCGCCTCCGGGAGCTGATTTTTGAACTAATTTTGATTTATTCGTTACAATCACTTTCCTAATAGAATATGATTGAGGATTTTTTTTATAATGCGCGTCGACGCCATCGGCATAGATTGTCGCTATATAGGTCTTGTCCGAATCCAAAAAGTCTAAATTAATTTTTGAGGTAAAACCTTTTTCTCCACAAGTATTTCCTATAAACCAATTATCTGTATTTTTCCCTTTTCTGGCTACTGTTATATATTCTCCGGGTTCTGCTTCCAAATACAAACTTTTATCCCAGTCAACCGGAACATCTTTTATAAACTGAAATACGTCTGCGTAACGATTATAGTTTTCGGGTAAATCTGAAGCCATTTGTAAGGGGCTATACATTGTAACATATAATGCTATTTGTTTGATCAACGTTGAGCTTCTTTTATTTTGCTTAGCTCCATATACTGATAAATCTCCTTGAAATATACCCGGCGTATAGTCCATAGGTCCACCCATCAAACGCGTAAATGGTAATATGGTCGTGTGATTGGGACTATTGCCTTCAAATGATTCGAATTCCGTGCCGCGAGCCGATTCTTGGGCTATCCAATTGGGATATGTACGGTGTAGTCCTGTCGGACGAACGGCTTCATGTGAGTTTACCATTATTTTATATTTAGCTGCTGTGATTGCTACATGCAAATAATGATTGACCATCCATTGTCCGTCATGGTATTCGCTACGTGGTACGATAGATCCGACATATCCGGTTTTGACCGCATTATATCCATTATCCACCATAAAGCGAAAGGCGTCTTCTAATTGTCGCTCATAACTTGATACGGATGAAGTCGTTTCATGGTGCATTATTATTTTTATGCCTTTGGATGCTGCATAACGATGCAACTCTTCTACATCGTAATCGGGATATGCTTTAGTAAAATTATATATTTCTTCTTTTCCGAATGCCCAATTGTCTTCCCATCCTTAATTCCATCCTTCGACAAGGACTGCTTCGAACCAGTTTTTAGCGGCAAAATCAATATATTCTTTTACATGTTCGGTATTTGCTCCATGTTTACCGTTTGGTTTGAGTTTTGAATAGTCGGTCTTTCCAATTATTATATCTTGATTGTCTGAATAAGCCCAAGTGGATCCTATGCCGGTAAAATATTCCCACCAAACTCCTACATATTTAACGGGTTTGATCCATGATGTGTCTTCCAATTTGCATGGTTCATTCAAATTTAAAATTAGTTTTGAAGCTAATATATCCCGCGCATCATCACTGACGACTATTGTTCGCCAAGGGGAAACGGTACCTGTCTGGATATACCCTTTATAGCCTCTGATATCGGGTGTAAGATGAGATTTCAATATAAATTTTCGATCGTCAACTTCCAAATGCATTGCCGGATAATTTATTAATGCTGCTTCATGTATATTGACATATAAGCCATCGGCTGATTTTAACATTAGAGGTGTTTGAATTACCAGATTTGGAGCAGGCGTTTTCGCGGCTAAAGGTTCTTTACGAACTTCGTCTATCAATCCGGCGATTTGTGATATATTGGATGTTGTCGTAGGAAACTCATTTGTATCATAATCTCCGGGCAACCAAAATGCTTTGTAATCTTTAGCCAAATTAAATTCTGTTAGTTCTTCTTTTATGATAAAATGCCGCAATGCTTTTTGAATCGGGAATTCATATCTAAATCCCAATCCGTCATCGAAAAGCCGGAAACGAATTAATAGTTCACGTTGTGTTTCTTTTTGCAATAAGGTAATACACATTTCATTGTGATTGTCTCTTATCGCTTTTTGCTCACCCAGAACGGGTTCCCATGTATAATCAAGGGAAGTATTTTCCACATTTGTTATGGTAAATCCTTTATATAGGGGCAACGATTGTACGAAGTCAAATCCTAACCGACTTTCTTTTATTATCGCTTTATCCTTATAGTCAAGTTTATAAAACGGAAAGCCTTCCTTATTTGTGAAAAATGACAAGGAGAGATTACCATCCGGTGATTTTAACACTTGCGCTTTTGGAATATCCAATATACATATTGTGGTAATTAATAATATTAATATTCTTTTCATGATTATTAGATTGTATTGATAGTTTATTTATCTTTAATTCTGTCCTTATAAGTATAAAATCTGGCTTTCTTTGCTGATTATAATCTATTTTTTATTGTAATACTAATGTATTTTTAGTGTTGTATTCACAGTATATGGTATTCAACAATATAGTTATTAATTAAATTTTTCAAATTTAATTAGAAATTTATTGATTTTAAAATATATTCTTCAGCTGATATCATGTGGTTTACTGATTTGAAAGTGCGCGAGCCAAAGCGATAAATTCTTCAATGCTT
>CALYRA010000254.1 GCA_945292135.1 uncultured Dysgonomonas sp. | reverse complement strand
CAAGAGCCAATAATGAATAATATGATGTTGCTATATTCGAAATTAGAGATGTGTGAATCAAATTACGATAAGCTTCACTATTTAAAAACTGTGCATAGCTAGCCCTTTGCTCACGATTGAGTTTTCCCCATATATCAAATTCCCAACTTGCTTATATTCCTAAAGAATATGTTTCCTTATGATATGCGAGACTATTCCTATCACGTGGCGTTCCGACTAAAGGATCCGCGCTGGTTAAACGCGTTTGATCTACTTGTCCTACAAGCGCAACATTTGGAAAATAAGCTGCACGCGCCATTGTTAAACTGGCTTCAGCTTGTTTGATGCGGGTTTGAGCAATTTGTAAATCGAAATTATTATTCAAACCTTCCTCAATAAGTCCTTGTAAAATAGGATCTTTAAAATATTCACGCCAAGGAATATTTGCTATTGTAATAGTATCCGTTGGATTTTCGTCTCTGAATAATCCGGATGTATCCACTTCCGGCGTTTTATATTTATTTACCAACTGACAGGATGGTAATATTATTGAGGTAATTAACCCCAATAATATTAGTCCTTTTGTATATGATATTTTCATAAATGTTTGTTATTCTGTTATTTGATTATTGTTTCTAGGATCTTTTCCACTAAAGCGTTCTTGTAAGCTTTGGAAAATGATATACAATGTTGGTATGACTAGTACTCCCAACATAGTACCAATAAACATACCTCCTACAGCGCTTAACCCAATAGAACGGTTACCTACTGCACCAGCGCCGGATGCAACAGCTAATGGTAGCAATCCTGCTATAAATGCAAAAGACGTCATCAAAATAGGTCTAAGACGTGCTACAGCGCCATTAACAGCAGCTTCCACAATGCTCATACCTTGTTGGCGACGTTGCACCGCGTATTCTACAATCAAAATAGCATTCTTGGCTAATAACCCTATTAGCATGACCATTGAAATCTGGACATAGATATTATTAACGATACCTTGATTTAACCCAAATATTAAAAGGAATATATATACTCCCGCTAATCCTACAGGTAATGAAAGCAATACGGCTAAAGGAAGGAGATAACTTTCGTAAAGGGCTGAAAGTAGCAAGAATACGAATATAATACAAATACCAAAAATAAGAGTTGTTTGATCCGTACTTCCGGCTTCTTCACGGCTCATACCTGAATATTCATAACTATAACCATCAGGGAAAATAGATTTATCATGAGCAAATTCTTCATCTATAATCTTCATTATATCTCCGGTACTATATCCTCCTTGGAAATTTTGAATAATTGTCAAATCCATTGATTGGAACATATTGAAACGAGTCAATGTCTGAGGTCCCATGATATCTGTAATTTTAATGAATTCGGTAATAGGCGCCATTTCGCCATTTGCTGTACGTACATACAATCCACTTAAATCATTCAGTTTAGACCTGTATTCAGGTGAAGCTTGTATCATGACACGGAATTGTTTACCATATAAATTGAAGTTGGATGCGTAGTAACTACCAATATAGATTTGTAATGTACTCATCACATCGTTTAATGTAATACCTGCATCCTTTATTTTAGGTAAATCAGCTTCAACTTGTAATTGAGGAAAGTGAGGGTCGAAGTTTGTCATTGCGACCATGACTTCATCCCGAGCTTGCAATTTATTAATCAAATTAGTAGTGACTTTATAAAATTCATTGATATCACCACCCATACGATCCTGTATTTGCAACGTTACTCCCGTTCCTAATCCAAACCCTTGTAGGGTAGGAGTAGCCATAAACAAGAAAGTAGCATCTTTTATTTTTTTTGTTTCCTTTGTCAAAATCGTTGACACTTCATCGGTCTTTATTTTACGATCTTTCCAAGGTATCATCTTAATAATCACTGTACCATAAGAACTACCGGCGCCCGCTTGAAAGCTATATCCTGTAAGATTCATCACACTTACGACACCATCTATTTTTTCAGCCATCGTAATAACCTCCTTCATTATAGAATCGGTTCTTTCTAAAGAAGTTCCGGGAGGCATTGTAACAAAACCCATAACTGCACCACTATCCTCATTTGGAACAAATCCTTTTGGAATAAAATTCATTGTAACATATAAGACGATTGATGCAAAAATAATAATAGCAGCTGTGATCCAACGGTGACTTTTCTTGCCTAAAAAATGTAAGCTGGATTTATATTTTTGGGTAGTAGAATTAAACAGTAAGTTAAAACCATAATAAAATCTCTGTAAGAGGTTTTTCTTTTTACCTTTTTCATCTTCGTGGTGACTTTTTAGGAAAAAGGCGCAAAGAGCAGGACTTAAAGTTAAAGCGTTTATCGCAGAAATTAAGATAGATACGGCTAAAGTTAATCCAAATTGTTTAAAA
This sequence comes from uncultured Dysgonomonas sp., assembly GCA_945292135.1. Taxonomy (GTDB): domain Bacteria; phylum Bacteroidota; class Bacteroidia; order Bacteroidales; family Dysgonomonadaceae; genus Dysgonomonas. Next base: position 1,224 of record CALYRA010000254.1, on the reverse strand, counting down.
AAGATTCCAGAAGTTCCTCCGATAAAACTAATTGGAATAAATACCGATGCCATGACAAGTGTTATAGAAACAATTGCCGGAGCAATCTCATTCATTGCGTTTAATGTAGCTGTTTTAGGATCATTTTCTCCGGCATCTAAGTGAGCATGAACGGCCTCGACGACGACTATAGTATCATCTACAACTATACCAATAGCAAGGACGAGGGCGAAGAGTGTTAGAATATTGATAGAGAAACCAAAAAGTAACAGGAAGAAGAAAGCACCAATAATCGCCACCGGTACTGCAACCGCCGGAATTAATGTAGAACGGAAATCTTGTAAAAATACAAATACTACAATAAATACCAATATAAAAGCCTCTACTAATGTATGAATAACTTTTTCGATAGATGCGTTTAAGAACTCACTAGAGTCCATTATATAGTTTATTGCTATCCCATTAGGCAACGATTTTTCTGCATCGTTTAATACAGCCTTTACATCATTGATAACTTGTGTAGCATTGGAACCAGCAGTTTGGCTGATTCCCAAGAAAACTGATTGAGCATCTCCGTTTTTGTCGCTAAAATTTGATAATACTGTATAATTTAATGACCCAAGCTTAACATCTGCAACATCTTTCATGCGAACTATATGTCCATTATTAGATCGTACGATGATGTCCCCAAATTGTTCTTCTGTTTTGAGACGTCCTGTGTATTTAATAGTATATTGAAATGCTTGATCCGAATTTTGTCCTAATTCTCCCGGAGCGGCTTCAATATTTTGATCTTGCAAAGCTGCGACGATTTCATTTACGGATATTTTATAAGAAGCAAGGACATCCGGCTTCAACCATATACGCATTGAATAGTCTCGAGCTCCATATACCGTAGCGTCACCTACCCCATATACACGTTTGATTTGAGGAATGATATTGATATTCGCATAATTCTGTATAAATTCAGAATCATAATCAGGATTTGTAGATGAAATGGTCAAACCTAAAATAGTACTGGTCTGTTGCTTTTGTACGGTTACTCCGGTTTGAGTTACTTCTCTAGGTAATAAAGGATTAGCCCGAGCAGCCAAGTTCTGCACGTTTACAGATGCAATATCAGGATTTATTCCTTGTCGGAAAAATACCTGTATTGTTGCCTGACCATTACTCATTGCTTTCGAAGTTATATAAGTCATCCCTTCCACACCGTTTATTTGTTCTTCAAGAGGGATAATGACACTA
>CALYRA010000253.1 GCA_945292135.1 uncultured Dysgonomonas sp. | reverse complement strand
TCTATTGTAAGCCATTGAAAAGTCATTATGAGATTCTAAAAAGGAAATATGAGAATCAATATGATTTTCGGCAGTCCAATAATCATCGCCTTCCAAAATGGAGATATATTTACCATCACAAGCCTTAAAAGCTCGTTTATAGTTCTTTACAAAACCCAGATTATTTTCCTTTGGAAGGAATTTAAACGAAATATGTTCAGGGATATGTTTTGTATAATCTTTTATTATCGAAAGCGTATTATCTGTGGATGCGTCATCGGCTACGATAATTTCGATTTCGAAATTACCTTTCTGCGTCAGTATACTGTCAATCGTTTGACATATATATTGTTCCTGATTGTATGTAATTAATATAACATTTACTTTCATCTATCCGAATATTCTTCGTAATCCTTTTTTTAAATATTTTATAGGGGCATAAATAAATTTACCTATCCTATATTCCGGCTGTTCTTTCAACCAAATAACCTCTTTTTTGAACTGATCGGCTTCGATGTGATCTCTCAAAGGATTGAAATGCCGTAAGAATAAAGAAGTATGATTCCTGAATATTTGCAATAACAATCTTTCATTTTTTTCTCTATCGATAAGAGTAGATCTGGATATATCTTTTATCCTGTAATAATAATGAAATCCATCTAATTTAACCACCTTAGAATTATCATCAAGAATAGAAAGCCAAAAATCCCAATCTTCAAGTCCTTCTGCCATATTCGTATTATAACCTATAGTCCTGTCAAAATCTGATCTTTTGAAGAATGCTGAATTAAAAATTTGATTTCGAATAAACATTCTTTCAAATTGGAATGGCGGTAGTGTTATTTTTTCGTTTTTTTTCCCGAATAAAAATTGATCGCTATATACTATTGTAGTTTCAGGATATTTTTCAAATACTTTCACAGCTTCTTCTAAGTAGGTTTTACTGATTTTATCATCGCCATCCAGCGGTAAAATATATGTTCCTAAAGACTGTTTTATACCAAAATTTCTTGTATCGGAAACCCCGCTGTTAGGTTTAAAAAAATATTTGAAACGTTTATCCTTCATTGCCCATTCGTTTGCGATTTCTTCCGTATTATCGGGTGAACCATCATTCACAATAATACATTCCCAATCTGTATACGTCTGATCCAATACCGATTGCAAGGCTTCAGATAAATAAGACGCTTGATTGTAGCATGGAACAATTATGGATATAAGAGGTTTCATCAAGTTTATAATATGCTAAATGCAGTTTTAGGTACAAAGATATATTTATACTTGGTAACCATAAAAGTTATTAAAACCAAGTTTTCTTAGCGTAAAGTTAAATAATTTAGAATTAAAAAGATTGTATTTTATGCAAATGAGAAATAATTGAGCCTTAAAATAAAGTTTTTTAGGAATCAATTGATTTGATGCAAAGAATTTATTTATATAGCTGATCTTTGGTATGTTGAATTTCATATCCTCTTTAGATGAAGTCGAGTAATGGGAATATATATTATCGAAAAATCCGCCAAGAGCATTTATACATTCTTTTTTATCAGCTCTTTTTCTTATTTTTTCAATAAACGTTTCAATGTATAATTTACATCCATCCAAAAATAAAGATAAGTTTGGGTTTTTATAATCTACTCTATAAGAGCAATCTGTATACTCTATGCCTGAATAAACTTCAAATTTTACATTCTTAACAAGCAAGGCGCGGGTATGAAATTCAGGATCTTGCAGGCGAAGAAATCTTTCATCAAATCCAACTAATACTTCTTTTAGAAAGTTGATATTCCATATAGGGCAGGTTGTTTGCCACGGTAAATTGTGCGAAAGAAAAGAATATAAATAATTTTCTGAATGATGTGTCAATATTCTATCCTTTATTTTCCCACTGGGTGAAAACGTATCCATTTGAAAAACCGCAAAATCTAAATCTTTCTTGCTTTCCATGAGCTTTACCCTGTTTTCAAGACACGATGGATACAACAAATCATCAGCGTCAAGGAATATGATATATTTACCTCTCGATTTTTCTATCCCCATATTTCGGCAAACGCTCCCGCCTTTAGGCAATCTTTCTCTATGATATAATCTGATACGGTTATCTTTGGATGCAAAATTTTTGACAATATCATACGAATCATCAGTAGAACCATCATCTATAATAACCATTTCCCAATCCGTATATGTCTGATTAATTACGCTGAATATCGTTTCCGAAACGTATTTTTCATTATTAAATAACGGGGTTACGATGGAGATAGTTGCACTCATAATTATTTATCTAATATCTTTTTGTATAACTGAATATACTTTTCAGTTTGTAATTTATCAGAAAAATTATCAAAGGCATATTGCCTAATTATATTATGATCAAAGTTATATTTATTATTAAGAAAATCTCCAATATCGTCTCCTAATGAAGCACTATTTGTATTATATTCTAAAATACCGGTTACGCCTGTTTTGACATGTTCTGCCATACCTCCTGTTGAAAAACTTAATACCGGAGTACCATTTGCGAAAGATTCTATCATAACAAGGTTAAAAGCCTCTTCTCGAGATGGTATAACCGTAATATCCCCCGCGGAATATATTGTATTTAATTTTGCAACATCGTTTATTCTTTCATAGTGGATGTGATTTATATTATCATTTAATAAATCGAATCCTTTTCTGTAATTATCTGTAGATGAAGCAACAAAAACAATTGTTTTTAAACTATTATTTATTCCTAATTCTGATTTTGAATGTTGTTTATTCAATTTAGGATATTGAGATAAATCTATACCATGTGGTATAACTTCATGCGGATACTTTCCTAAAGCCTCACTTTTTTTTGCACGTTCTTTCATCCATAAAGAAGGACTGACAATATGTACGTTATTATGCCGATGTATCGCTTTAATCTTTTGTTCCAAAACTTTCTTATTGATATAATTCCAAATATCATTATTCCTTATTTCATCTTCTTCATAATGAAATAATCCCATAAAAGGATTCATATCGTGCAAAGTCCATACTATAGGTTGCTTTATATTTTTAAAGAAGGTGGGATAATTTATAAATTCCGCAACCCAATGTAGATGGATAATATCGGCATCTTTAACTAATGGTAATTCTTCTAAGCGGAAAGATGTTGTCGCAAAGGTAGCTACCTCATAATTTCTTGGTTTGCTCCTCAGTTTATTCCATTGAAAATGCTCTGAATGAAGATTAAATTTCTTTCTGGCTCGAAGAAGATATGAATGTCCAATTGGTGCAGTATGGATATGATTATCCTCAGCATATTTTTTATTGGGAATATAAGTCTTTTGAATAAATTCGGATTCAATATCGGGTTGTCTCATCAACGAAGAATGCAGTCTAAACGCAGCTATTCCTGCGCCACCATTTACAAAAGTTGATATTTGGACTATCTTCATCGATCTTATAAAAAGAAATTTATTGTCAATTTTTATTCTTCTTTTGTCTAAAGATATTAAGAATTTTACGTATGATAACAAATATCTTTTTATGATAAAATCTGTTATACACGTAAAAATTTTGATGGAATTCGAGAATATCTAATAGTTCGGGCGAAAATGTTTCATTGATTACTTTATTTTTTTCATTTTCGACAAGA
>CALYRA010000252.1 GCA_945292135.1 uncultured Dysgonomonas sp. | reverse complement strand
CTTTGGGGTATGTATTTGAAGGTGATATTCTCGTTAAACAAAAAAAAGCGGGCGAAGCTGCCGCTCAGTATGATCAAGCGATTAACTTTGACCCTAACTGTGCTATTGCTTACATAAAAAATGCTCAAGTTTACAGTGGCATAAATTCGCAAACGGCTATCAGTATGCTAAAAAAAGCTATTGAAATCCGCCCTGATTATGCAATTACAAATAAATATTTAGGAGACCTTTATTATATTTCAGGCTTTTATCCACAAGCAATTGAAGCATATACTAAGTACTTTGCAAACGGAGATTACTCAATCGAAGACATTGTACGTTATGCGGCAGCAGAATATTTCACTAAAAATTATACTGACGCTGAAAAACTAATTTCGGAAGGAATTAATCGCGATCCAAATAATTTTGTACTGCACCGCTTATTGATGTATACTCAAAATGAAGAAGAAAAATACGAAGACGGATTAGCTACAGCCGAAAAATTCTTTAGTATCGAAAGAAAAGATGTAGATACATCGACATATATAGTACAAGATTACACTACATACGCAAATATTTTGCAAAAAGTTGGTAAAATCGATGAAGCGATCCCTCAATATACTAAAGCAATTGAATTAGATAAAACTAAAATTACCCTTTACAAAGATTTAGCGAAAGCTTTAGCTGATGAAGATAAACCGGGTGATGCCGCAAAAATATTTGATGAATATATTAAATTAGCAGGAGATGCTGTAGAAGCTAATGATTTCTTCCAATTAGGTCGTTATTGCTATATGGCTGCCCGCGCTCTATCTGAAAGTAGCGATGAAGAAGATATCGCTAAAAAGAAAGAATATATTTCAAAAGGAGATACGGCTTTCGCAACAGTTGCCGAACGTATAGAAGACAGCTATTTGGGTAATTTCTGGAGAGCTCGTATCCAAACGATAGCAGATCCCGAAAGTACTGAAGGTCTTGCAAAACCTTATTATGAAGCTGCAATAGCAATAATAAAAAGTAAGGAAAACCAAAATAATGCGAGAGAGCTGGTTGAAGCATATACATACTTAAGTTACTACTATTATTTACAATGGGATGCTGCCATTAAAGCCAAAAAAACAAATGAAGCTTTAGAAGCAAAAGCTAAGATGAAAGAAAATACAGATAACTTATTGGAAATTGATCCTGAAAATGGAACCGGACAACAATTCCTAAAAGTATTGAATCAGTAATAGGCTTTTATAAAAAAAATTAAAGAACCTGTATCTTTTTTGGTATAGGTTCTTTTTTTATGATATAAAAAAATCTGAGTAAAGAAAATTTTATAACTTTGCATTCGATTAACAAAAAAAGTGGACAGATTTGTATGATTGCAACCACAGGAAAAAATGCTAAAACATGGATTTCATTCTGCATACATACACTCTTCCCTTTATTTCTAACTTAGAAGAGATACTATTATGAGTTATTTATTTACATCAGAGTCTGTTTCAGAAGGACATCCCGATAAAGTAGCAGACCAAATTTCAGATGCTTTAGTTGACGAATTTTTAGCATACGATGCTAATTCGAAAGTAGCATGCGAAACGCTGGTTACGACAGGGCAAGTAGTATTGGCAGGAGAAGTAAAATCTAAAGCTTATATAGATGTACAGGAAACTGCGCGTAAAGTTATTGAACGTATTGGTTATACCAAAAGTGAGTATCAATTCGAAGCAAAATCTTGCGGCGTCTTATCTGCGATCCATGAGCAATCGGACGATATCAATAGAGGTGTAGACGGAAAAATTGACCCGATGGATCAAGGTGCCGGGGATCAAGGTATGATGTTCGGCTACGCGACAAATGAAACCGATAATTTCATGCCTTTAGCCTTGGATCTGTCACATGCGTTATTACAAGAACTTGCCGTAATACGTAAAAATGAACTAAACTTAATGCCGTATTTACGTCCCGATGCAAAATCGCAAGTAACGATCGAATACGATGATAATGGTACGCCGTTGCGTATAGACACGATTGTAATATCGACTCAGCATGATGATTTCGCCGACGATTTGACAATGCAAACGAAGATAAAAGAAGATGTTATTAATATTCTTGTCCCAAGAGTAAAGGATAAATATAAATTCAGGGATGATGTTTTAGCCCTATTCACTCCCGATATCAAATATTACGTAAATCCGACAGGTCGTTTTGTTATCGGTGGTCCTCATGGCGACACCGGACTTACTGGTCGTAAAATTATCGTAGACACTTACGGAGGTAAAGGCGCTCACGGCGGAGGAGCATTTTCTGGAAAAGATCCATCTAAAGTTGACCGTTCAGCCGCATACGCTTCGCGTCATATCGCTAAAAATCTGGTTGCTGCGGGAATATCTTCCGAAATTTTAGTACAAGTATCTTACGCCATAGGCGTAGCTAAACCTATGAATATTTATATCAATACTTATGGAAAAAGTAATGTGAAACTTTCGGATGGAGAAATAGCTAAAAAAGTAGAAGAGATATTTGATATGAGACCCAAAGCAATTGAACAGCGTCTGAAGTTAAGAAATCCGATCTATTCAGAAACGGCAGCTTACGGACATATGGGACGTAAAACAGAAGTGGTAAAGAAATATTTTTCATCAAGATACAATCCTAAAGGTATTGAATGTGAGGTCGAACTCTTTACATGGGAAAAGTTGGATTATGTTGAAACAATAAAAAAGGCTTTTAACTTATAGTATATTTTATTCTTTGAAAAATATTTTACAAACAAAAATCTCGTATGTTGAATAATATAGTATATAAATGTTTTATCATTCTTCAATTAGATTCCTTCACAGAGGGTATACCTTTGCCGTTCAATCTTGATCAAATGGATGCTACATTTATTTTAATAATGCTATGAAATAGTTATTTAAATTGAATCGATTTAATTAATATATGTTTTCTAATTTTCTCACGTATATACAGAGGGCATTTTGAACTTCTTAAAAGCAATATTACATTGTTGCGTTCTTTCAAAAAGAATATAAAATCGACAAAGGTTTTCACATCACGCGATATGTGGTATACGTACTTTCTCGTTATGCAATTTGCGTTATTAGCATCAATCTGTATATACAATATTTTTACCGATTATGGTTTGAACATAACCGATATAAGGAATCCTTTACGAACAATGGGTTTGTTTATCATCCTGATTTTTGTATTCTTTATAATCAAAATATTCATATACAGGCTGATTGGATATATGTTTGACAAGAAAAAAGAAATGGCAATATTCGAATACTTATACATTATAATGATCGAAACTTTAGGCATAGCTTTTTTTATACCAACCTTACTGCTGGTATATGCAAGTTATTTATATACTCCTATAGCTATTTTATTGGCTGTGTTAACTTTAGCAGCGCTTGTCAGACTTTTATACAGAATAGCTTTATATTTTATTCGAGAAAAATTTAACTATTTGTTTATGATTGCCTACCTTTGTAGTGTAGAAATTATCCCATATATATTTTTAGCCACCGGGCTAGTATATTTATATAAAACTGATGAGTTGATTGTTCTATGGTAAAAGTAAAAAAGATTCTTATTTCACAGCCAAGTCCTAAGACTGAAAAATCTCCATATTTCGAT
>CALYRA010000251.1 GCA_945292135.1 uncultured Dysgonomonas sp. | reverse complement strand
TCTTCTTTTACTACACATAACGTATGTTTTCTTCTTTTTCAATGAACGATTTTTTATAATAGAAAATGTAAAATTAAGTATTTATATAATTAAATTCGTAATTTCGTCTACAGAAATACAAATTCTATGCCATTATATTGATCTATAATTAATGTAGTTTAATTTCTCTGCACATGAAAACAAATCTTTTGACTTTTATATTATTCATTTTTTCCGCTATAAATCTATTCTCTTGTAACTTTAATAAAAAAGAAATTAAAAATAATCCAACCGAACCCATTGACTGTATCGCTGAAAATGCGACATCGACACGGGAAATCGCACAAGAAGATATAAATAAGGATGACAAACCCAAAGTAGGTGAATCAATCTATGGTGACTTTGATGGAAATGGTACCTATGAATATGCTTATATAGAACTGACCAAAAAAGGTAATGGAGGTAATCCGATTGATGGCGATGGAATACCTGATGAATATGCAATTAAGTTTACGGATAAAACATTTCCAATTTTTAGTTTTTATCCCGGGTGTTGCGAAACACTATTAATCAATGAAGGAGACCTAAATAATGATGGTATTGATGAAATAAGTCTTTTCCATGCTCCGATGAATGGATGCTGTTATGATTGGATGACGCTAACCCTCCATAATGGTAAATGGGAACAATTGATAGATATGCTTTTGTTATGCTTTGGTTGTGAAGGAATACTTCCAAAGGATGAATTACAAGACGTTATTACTCTTGAAAATGGCATCATATATAAAAACACTGATTTTAGTTATTCCGAAGATGAAAATGGATTTCATTGTAAATTCAAAGAACTTTCAAAAGAAAAAGCAAATCTAAAAACAAATTTTTCGAAATAGATGTCTAATTCATTTTTTCGTTTCAAACAATTTACCGTTTTTCACGATCAATGCGCTATGAAAGTAGGTACAGATGGCGTATTGTTAGGAGCTTGGACTGACATAAATAATACGGAATCATTGTTGGATGTAGGTACAGGTTCGGGATTGATTGCACTGATGCTTGCTCAGAAAAACAATCTTTCAAAGATTCACGCAATAGACATTGATAAAGATGCTATCAAACAAGCTAAAGAAAATATCTTCAATTCTCCTTATTCTTCAAGGATAACTTGTGAGCAAATATCATTGGAAGAATATGTTAAAGAGTCCGAAAGTAAATTTGATTTGATCGTATCCAATCCTCCCTTTTTTGATAATTCTTTAAAATCGCCAAATAGACAAAGAACTTTAGCGCGTCATACGGATAGTCTTCCTGTTAACGATCTGATTTGTCAATCGTCATTATTACTATCCGATAATGGGAGATTATCAATTATATATCCTTATGAATATAAAAAGGATATTACTCTTTTGGCAAAAAAGAACAATCTTCATATCAGCAGAATAACAAACGTATATCCCACGCCAAAATCAGAGCCCAAAAGAATATTAATAGAATTATCCCGCAAACAATCAGATGTCAAAGAAGAAAATATAATTATAGAAAAAGAAAGGCATATCTATTCGGACGAATTCAGCGCCCTCGCCAAAGATTTTTATTTAAAATTATAAAATTCGTTTATACTACCTTAGTTTGCCATTTAGCGCGTTTAAAATAAACTATCGAGAAAAGAAGCAAAAATCCCCAATATACATATTCTACAGTCCAGCAAACAGCGACAGGGGCTTGTATCCTTATTACAACGAAATACATATAAATAATATATAATGCCAAAGTACAGGTTTCGAGAATTAATGCAGCTTTGGTATTTCCTGTTCCCGAAATAGAGTTAAAGACTACTGTACTAAGGCTACATATAGGCAGTACAGCCACTACGACTAATAATGGCGCTACTGACAAGGGGATAATCCGTTGATCGTCGACCGGCGATATAAATGATATCCAAAACTCGGGATTGAGGGCGGTAACTGCCATCACAACCGCTATCACTCCGAGGCTCAACAAACAAATCCGTTTTATCAAAGGTATCACTTCGTTGGAGCGTCCGGCGCCCATTGTATTGCCTACTAATGTATTCGCGGTCGTCGCAAACGAATTCATCGGAATAAAAAATATCATGTAAAAATTTCGGACAATATTTGTTATTTCCAACGCTTGTTGAGATTGTTTCTCAATAGCTATAAAAAATATAAACCATGTAGACATTGATATTAAATATTGTACCATCGTAAAGGCTGATATACTAAGGATGCTTTTAATTATTGAAAACTTAAAACGCATTCTTGCAAATCCGTATTTTTTTAAATCAACCGTAACAAACGTATAAATAAAGAAAAACAATACGGAACTTAATTCTGACACAACGGCAGCAATACCTGCTCCGGCGACTCCCATTTCGGGGAAGCCGAAATTTCCCAAAATAAGTGCGTAATCAAAGAAAAAGTTTACCAGTCCCATCACTATCGCATTGATTGTCAATACAGGAGTACGGGCAATACCTATATAAAATGCACGAAACATTACATTGAGCGAAGAGAAAAAGAATCCATAAATTCGCCAAGAAAGGTATGTATCAACTGCCGCCGATACTTCGGCTGAGTTTAAAACTCCCGGCAAAACATTTTTAACTACAAACGTTGATATGCCAAAAAGAACCAGCGCTAATATCAATAAAAATGCCAATCCCTGAATTACGATTGTACCTATTTTATTATAATTCTGCTCGCCATTTCTTCTGCTTATCATGATTTGAGCTCCGATGCTGAAACCAAAACAAATGGTAAAACAAACTATGTAATAAATACCTGCTAATCCTACGGCGCTTTGTTCTACTCCGCCTACATGTCCTAAAAAGAATGTGGCAGTAAGCTGGACAATAGTCTGAGCGAGCAGACCTAACATTATAGGGATACTTACCCTAAATATATCCCAATAGGAATATAACAATTTATTCTTAACCATATAATTAGAACAAGAGAAATTCAGGTATGTTTATTTTACCAATTTATTAGTTCTTGAATCAGGAAAAGCAACCCAAGGCTTGAACTTTTTGGCTTCTTCAAATTCCATTTGAGCGTAAGACATAATAATAACAATATCGCCGGGCTGCGCTTTACGCGCTGCCGCGCCATTCAGACAAATAGATCCTGAACCTCGTTCTCCTTTTATAACATAGGTTTCGATTCGTTCGCCATTGTTATTATTTACTATTTGTACTTTTTCACCTTCAATCAGGTTTACGGCATCCATCAAATCTTCATCAATAGTAATGCTTCCGATATAATTCAGATTAGCTTCGGTTATTGTGACTCTATGTAATTTAGATTTTACAACCTCTATAATCATTTTTATGTGTCTTGGCTTTCTCAGCCTTTATATTTAATGTTATCTATTAATCTGACATCGCCACAAAATACGGTAATGCAACCTACTATATATTCACTTTGATTCCAATCGCGTATAGGTTGCAGCGTATTTCCATCTACAATTTCAAAATACTCAACTTCTAATTCCTCAAAAGAGTTGATTGCCGTAATGACATTATTCAATGTTTCGTCTACCGAATATTTATGTTTTTCATCTCTGCTTTTAAATAAAATCTTAGAGATATTTACGGCCGTATTCTTCTGTTGATCCGTTAATCTTT
>CALYRA010000250.1 GCA_945292135.1 uncultured Dysgonomonas sp. | reverse complement strand
AATTAATGTCTTTGACCATAATCGTAAGTCGTCCATGCAAGTCATTCGGAATCAATTCGCTTTTGAGCAAACTTGTCACTACCCGCTGTTTGTCGATGATATTTTCGCGTAATGTCATTGTCTTTTCCTGTAAATTCTTGATTTCATTCAAAAGACTTTCATCCGCAGCTTTCAAACTGAAGCTATTACTTAACGACGTGATTTGTTGCGTCATCATTTCTATCATATCCGCATCCTTTTCGACACGGGTCTCGATTAAGGCAAGGAAAACATGATAACCGGTTGAGAAATTTTTGGGATTGGAGAACATTTTGGTTACAGTCTCATGGAAAGTCGTTAATTCTGCCCCGCGTACCGTAATTAAGATATTGTTTTTAAGAATAAAAGAAACAGGTTCGCGTATAAAATCATTCAACAGGAAGTTCATATTTACGACCAATGATTCAGCGGTTTCAATATAACGGGACGACATTTCGATTTCAATCATTTCCTCTTCTTCCTGAATATAAATTTTCAAATAATCCTCTAATTCATATTCAATCTCTTCATCGACGTTATTAAGGTCAATCCACAGAAAATTTTTGATTGGAGTTACTTTCAGGAACTCGATACTACGGCTTATGCGTATAGTATTATCTTTATGATAGAATAATTTTACTTCTGACATTAGGTGTATATATTATGAAGTCCCTAAGATAGATGATTCAACCCTTTTGCTCTTTTCCCAGATGCTTTGCGGTTATTTCCGTTAAAAATATAAAGTCGGCGACATTCAGCTGCTCAGGACGTTTATCAAAGATAGGATTGCTGTAATTTTTACAATCTTTTCCCAACAACGGTTTCATAGAGTTTCTTAAAGTTTTTCGGCGTTGATTAAAACTTGTTTTTACGACGGTTTTAAATAACTTCTCATCACATCCTAAACTTGTTCTGTCGTTTCTCACCAACTTGATAACAGCCGATTTCACTTTGGGCGGCGGATCAAATACTTTTTCACTGACCGTAAAAAGATATTCAATATCATACCATGCTTGGAGTAAAACACTTAATATTCCATAAGTTTTGCTTCCCGGAGGTGCGGCAATACGTTCCGCTACTTCTTTTTGCAGCATTCCTGAACAACATGGTATTTGGTCTTTATATTCAAGTACTTTAAAAAAAATCTGAGAAGAAATATTATAAGGATAGTTTCCGATAACGCAAAACTCACCGGGGCATATATCATTTAAGTCGATTTTTAGAAAATCACCTTCGATAATACGACCATGAAGACTTGGAAAATGAGATTCCAGATAAGGAACAGACTCTCTATCTATCTCGACAACAGTTAAATCTCGACCCTTTTCGATAAGAAACTGCGTAAGAACTCCCATACCCGGTCCAACCTCAATTATCGGAATATCTGCAAAATCATCCAACGTATCGGCAATACGTTTTGCAATATCCAAATCTTTGAGGAAATGTTGTCCTAAGAATTTTTTAGGTTTTACTGTAGCCACCGTTAGTTCACAATTATATATAATTTGTATCTTTGCCGGACAAAGATAAGTATTTTACTTCAAGAGAAGCTATATATATCGACTTTGTGATTAAGTAATTACTAAATTGAACAAATGGAGACACCTACTCTACCTGAAAAATCGAAGCATAAATCCATTTTTAATACGTTTATTAAAGTTATATTGCCACTTATATTAGGGATTCTAATACTTTATTTACTTTTTAGAAATAACGATTTCAATGAAATTTGGGCAATACTGAAAGACGCTAATTGGGGTATCTTGTTATTTTCATTGTTGTTTGGCGTTTTAGGAAATACGGTACGAGGATATAGATGGGGCTTATTGATCGAACCTCTGGGTTATAAACCAAAAGTTTCAAATCTGGTATTTGCGATATATGGAAATTACGCTATAAACTTCGCAATACCACGGGCAGGAGAAGTATGGCGTTGTGGAATGATAGCCAAAGAAGAAAAAATCCCTTTTACAAAACTTATTGGCACCATGATTTTGGATAGGATGCTTGATACGTTGATGGTTGCTTTGATTACGCTATTTGCGTTTTTTATTAATATGCAGTTCTTTCTGACATACATCAAGAACAACAAAGCCGCTTTTGATTCTATCTTAAATATTTTATCATCGCCTTTATTTTATCTTGGTATTATCGCCTTTATTGGCGTTGTAATTATGATATTCAAGGTTTTCAAAGAAAATTTCATAATAAAGAAGATAAGAGAATTAGTCAGTGGCTTTTGGTCTGATTTGAAAGCCATATGGCGTATGAAGCAAAAAGGACGATTGATACTATATAGCTTTATGATATGGGGAAGCTATTTCCTGTATTTCTATATTACCTTCTATGCGTTTGATTTTACGGCAAATTTAGGAATTACGGCAGGACTTATAGCATTTGCCTTGAGTAGTATCAGTATGGCGATTCCTACCAATGGGGGAATGGGACCTTGGCATGCGGCAGTCATAGCATCCTTAGTCCTATATAACGTCGCAAATGCGCAAGCCGACGCTTTTGCTTTTGGCGTATTTGCAATGCAATCCTTATGGGTTATCCTCTGTGGGCTATTCGGTATAGCTGCGCTGGCTATCAAAAATAGAAATAATAAATAAAGTAGATTAAAAAATATATTTATATTTGTTCTACTAAAACATAAAGTATATGAAGAAATTAACATGTTTTTTAGTCGGAGTTTTAAATATAATAAATCTTTCGGCTCAAATAACAAAATTGCATGAAGACGTAAAAGAAGTATATGTGATAAATGGAAAAGTCACTTTTCTGAAAGAAGTGCCCGCTCCTAAAAAATATTCTAAAAGCGCTAATTTTCAAAGTATGAAAGAATGGGCAAAAGAGCAATACGGTAAAGATCCCTTTATATCAAGCGTAAGATACGATTCGAAAAGGAATGAAATAATAGCCAAATCCAGAATAGAGTTGCTTTTGCCGCCTGACTCGAAGAATGTAATTGAAAATTTTATTATGCGTTACCGTGTTAACGGCTATATTTTTGATGATCGTTGCGTGTTGGAGATTACTGATATCACTTATATGTATCAAAAAGTAGAAGGATACAAGTCGAAATCATTACCCAAAATCGTGAAAGCGGAAGATTTTATTACAGATACAGCCATTGCGCGAGACGATGAATTGACAGAAATAAAAATAAACGTAAGAAAAAGTACCTTACAATTTATTAATCAATTAAATAAAAACTTTGAAGTGGTCTTTGGTTATGTGCCGACATTTTATAAGTAAAAAATAAAATTATACTACGCGCGTCCAAAGCTTCCGATAATTAATTGGGAGCTTTTCTATTTTTTAGTGTCGTACAATTTTAAAGAACGTTGATACTGCCTTTCTTTATGATTTTGCGGTTGTTTCCTCCCGTAGCTTGAATAACATAAAAGTAAACTCCCGGATTCACAAATTTACCTTTATATTTTCCGTCCCAACTTCCGTTCACATCATACCATTCGTATATCTTATTACCCCAACGATTAAAAATTGTACATTTAAATTTTATAATAGATTTATAAGTAACTCTGAATTCATCGTTTATTCCCGGTGAACTTAATGGCGAAAAGAAATTCGGCGCGTCTAATTGTGAATTTGATATTTTTA
>CALYRA010000249.1 GCA_945292135.1 uncultured Dysgonomonas sp. | reverse complement strand
ATTCCAATGTATGTGGAAGAGGGGCTGATGAAGCTACGGAAGAACCATCTATCGGTATAGATAATATGTTTAATTAGAAAATTTAACAATATATGTAAAGTCAGCAATATCTTTAATTTAATTATATATTGCTGATTTTATTTTTGTTAGCGTGTTCACTTACTTGATCTAAATATCATAACATGAAGAAAACGTCATTAATCGTTAGTTTACTTTTTGGAATCATATTTTGTAGTCATGCCCAAGATTTTAATAAAATGATTAATTTAGAAAAATATGCGGCAGCCAACGCTGGTTTATCCCGTACGGCAAAAGGTAAGAAAAGAGTAGTCTTTATGGGAAACTCGATTACTGAAAATTGGGTAGAAATGAGAAAAGACTTTTTTGATGAAAACAATTATATTGGAAGGGGTATTTCAGGTCAAACATCAACTCAAATGTTATTACGATTTCGTCAGGATGTAATCAATTTAAATCCGAAATTGGTTGTCATAAATGCAGGTACAAATGACATTGCGGAAGCCGGAGGAAGATATGATCCTCAAATTACGTTAAGCAACATCAAATCTATGGCTGAATTAGCTGAATCGAATGGAATCAAAGTAATCCTTTCGTCTGTTTTACCCGCAGCATCTATCCCTTGGAAAAAAGACGTAGAATATGTTGCTGATAAAATAGAGATATTGAATACTTGTATCAAAGCTTATGCTAATGAGAAAGGATTTCCATATATTGACTATTATTCTGAAATGAAGGATAAAAACAGGGCGATGATATCGGGTTATTCGAGTGATGGCGTTCATCCCGTTGCGGAAGGATATGAAGTAATGGAAAAAATCGCTAAACCGATTATAGATGCTACGTTGTGATTAAAACGAATCTCAAAATATTTTAAAGATGAAAGGAAAACCTAAAATACTATAAGTATGTAGGTTATTAATAATTTAAAATCATAAGAGATATTGTTAATACACGATAGTATTATAGTATTAGACGAAATATAGAAATTTTACTAAAACTAAAAAGGAGTTGTTAATACTCCTTTTTAAATTATATACTGTTCCAAAAGTCGAGATATTGTTGAGCGACTTTGATGGTATTATGATTTTTCAATACAAATTCATGCCCTTCTCTGGATAGTTGCGGAATCCTTTCTTTATTCTTGACTATCCATTCCAATTTATTGAAGACGTCTTCTTCATTCGGCTGAATGTTGACTATCGGACGTAATTCTTTTTCCCCCATCAAATCATAGGTATGCTCCTCGCCTCCCCCTACAACAATCTTACCTTGAGCCATAGCTAACAAAGCATTCATCGCCGGCGAATGTGAATATAATTGGTCTAATACGACATGGGCAGATGACATCAAGCGTTTATACTCATCGTAAGGAACCGATTCTACCCGTATGATTTCTACTTCATCAGGATATTTCTCCTTGATATGTTTCAAAGCGCTTTCCATCGTATCCGTACCTTTGTATTCTTTACGATCACGGTTGATTCCGATAAAGAAATTGATTTTTTGGGGAACTTCAAGTATTGGTTGGTATTCTATTTCTTTGGTATTTACCGGCAATGGCATATAGCGTAATTTGTCAGCAAAGTAGGGTTTATAAGAAACATAATATTCATACAAACAGGCTACAATACCATTAGATTCCGAGGCGATCTTTTTATTTAGTTTCTCTCTCGAACTGTCTATCCATTTGGATATCAACCCTGCGTTAAAGCTCAATTTAGTAGGCTTACCATTAGCGTAAAATTCGGAATATTCAAATATCTTATTTTCCATACAAGCCCGCACCCAGTATGAGTCATCGCCGAACGCTCCTAATACGATTTTTTTATTATTTTTTTTCAACCTGTCAAAATAACGGCTATTAACTCCTGTACTTAATGTTATAAAACAAGGGTTGATAAGTTGAACTACGTCATATCCTTTAAATTGGTTGAATTTTTTATTGGTATCAATCAATGCCGAAATAGTATCTATAAGTCCAGAACTTTTACGGGTCAAATCAATATCACGCGGATAATTTTTCATCCCGTCCCCGTCTTACGCCACGATGGCTTCATGTCCCAACATCTTTAAGCCTTCCGCCAATGATAAATGCACCCTACTATAATCGCCTATAAATAGTATTTTCATACAAGTTTGTATTTCATTATCATATTATTCAATACGCAAAGTTAGTGAATTAAATTACCTACATAAAACGGAAGCGGATAAAATATAGTTTGGGGTTATTATCTAACTATTTAGTTAATACATCTTTCAAATTTTTAACTGCATCCTTGATAGTGTCAGCCTCTTTCAGCAATGTTACAAATTTGCTTCCGATGATAGCTCCATTGGAATTGGCTTGGGCAGATTCTAATGTTGCTTTGTTAGATATACCGAATCCGATTAATCGCGGGTTACGTAGATTCATCGTATCTATCTTGCGAAAATAGTCTTGCTTTTTATCGTCAAAGCTATTTTGCGCGCCGGTTGTTGATGCTGATGAGACCATATAGATAAACCCATCCGTATTTTGATCAATCAATCTTATACGCTCTTCTGAAGTCTCAGGCGTAATAAGCATAATTATATTAATGCCGTATTTTTCTGCGATTGCTTTATATTCTTCCATATAGTCTTTGAAGGGAAGGTCAGGAATTATTGTTCCGTCAATACCTATTTCTTTACATTTCTGACAAAATGCTTCAAAACCATATTGCATGATGGGATTGAGGTAACCCATCAGTATTAATGGAATATTAACTGTCTGACGGATATCTTTAAGCTGATCAAAAAGTACTCGCAAGGTCATACCATTTCTTAGCGCAATAGTCCCGCTTTCCTGAATGGTTGGTCCATCCGCCATCGGGTCAGAAAATGGTATTCCGATTTCGATCAAATCTATTCCATTGGCTTCCAATTCTTTGATTACTTCGCATGTATCATTTAAATGAGGAAATCCTGCCGTAAAATAAATGGAAAGTATATTCTTTTGTTTTTTTTCAAACAAGGTTTTTATTCTATTCATCTTTTAATGCTTTTATAAATTTCTGAATTTGTTTGAATTCTTTTAATGCGGGCTCAATTTCGAAACGACTATTGATGTCTACTCCATAAAATTTGGGGTGCTTAATGGCTTTTATTGATTCTGCGTCTTCTACGGTTATTCCTCCACTTAATAAAAATGGTGTTTTACCTTTATATGAATTTAATATAGACCAATCAAATTTTTGTCCTGATCCTCCATATTGTGAAGTTTTCGTATCGAACAGAAAGTATCCCCATAATCCCTGATATTCTTTTGTCTGCTCAAGGTCAGACGCATCCGCTATACTAAACGCCTTAATTACAGGTATTATTTTATTGAGTTCTTTGCAATATTCGGGCGATTCATTACCATGCAACTGTACCATGTCGAGCAAATATTTGTCAATCATCTGTTTGACTGTTTCTACATCCTCATTAACAAATACGCCTACTCTGTCAATCGAAGCGTGCGTCGTAACCTGACTGATAGATTGAATTTCACCATCGGATAATTTGTCGACATATCGCGGTGATTTGGAATAAAATATCATTCCCATCAGATGAATAGGTAATTGGGCTAATTGGGCAATGTTGTCGGAATATTTCATCCCGCA
>CALYRA010000248.1 GCA_945292135.1 uncultured Dysgonomonas sp. | reverse complement strand
TAATCATAATACAACTCCATTAAATTTGGCGTACGAAAACCCGATGAATAAGAACCGCGAAAAGAAAAATGATCCAATCCGTACATCACTGATAACTTAGGCGTAAGTCTATTCTTGAATGTTTCGTGATGAATAAAACGAACTCCGGGAACAATAGACCATCTATTTATAGTCAACTCGTCCTGAATGTATGCTGCAAGCGTATATGCCGCTTTGCTTTTAGCCATATTACCGGGATTGTTCAGATAGTCATTTGTAAAATCCACACCTGTGTTGATTTTATTAAACTCTCCTATACCAAAAACTCCCTTCAATGTACTATTTACGTAGCGTTGACGTTTGCTTAAATCCTTATCACCTATTTTGAATGATTTAGTATCTTTAAAATATTTCTTATAATATTCATAATTGTCGAAATAAGTATCGAAACGAATGTAATCTGTATGTTTTTTCAATTGATAATCCGCCCCTAATGACATATTATAATCCTTATATAACATATCATATATATAAGCAGAATATGCCCTGTCTGTTTGTTTTTCGTAATATCCGCCTTTAGTATATATCGATAGAGCTTTAGTAGGGTTATAAGTAAACTTTTGGGCTAAAACATTTGAATGATATCCTGTAACTGCTTGTTTATCGGTATCTACTAATTTACCTTTGCTTGTTATCTCCTGTTTGCTCAATTGCCAACCATCTGTTTGGTCTCTTTGGTAAGATGTTAATGATGAAAATTTCTTATGCTTAAATCCGGCGTTTACGGCTTCATAAAATTGACCTTTACGTGATATTCTGGTAGTATTCGAAATGTTTATATTTTCTTTAGGGGTATTTGTTATTATATTTATAACGCCGCCCATTGCATCTGAACCGTAAAGAGCGGATGCTCCTCCTTTCACTATTTCGATACGCTTGACATTGCTCATGTCGATTCGGGATAAATCATTATCTCCACTTGTATCTCCAGCTAATTTTTTACCATCGACTAAGATTAAGATATGTTTATTTCCGAGACCATTCAATGAAATATTAGCTGTACCTTTGGTGTTCGTTGAAGATGACAGCATTGATAATACATTGTCAAATGTAACTGCTCCGGTAAATTCAATATCTTTCTCATTGATAACTTCAATTGGTATGGGAGAATTCTTCAATTTGTGGTGTGTCCCTGTACCTGTAATCACAACTTCGTTCAAATTAAGATTCGTCTTTGTCATTCTCAGAATCAAATCATCTGAAGATTCATTCACATTCATACGGACAGCTTCATAATCGATACGTGAAGCTCTGATCGTATAACTTCCCTGAGGAACTCCTTCCAATATGAATTTTCCCGCATTGTTGGAGGTTGTCGCAATGTTACTCTTTTCAATACGTACACTTGCATTAGATATAGGATTATCATTCTCATCCAAAACTGTACCTCTAAAAGTAAGTTGAGCGTAACCTATACAAGCAATACAGCATGATAATACTGTCAGCAGTAATCTACTAATCATTAAATAGGTATAAAAGTTTATATTCACATTCTTGACCCCGAGAATGTTTATTGACTGTTTAGCTTAGGCAGGTTTCCTGACTTACTCTTGTTTCAAGCACCTTCCCATCGTTTCAGACAGTGGTATTGCAGAAATTCTCAAAACAATATAAATGAGTTCACAGTAGCGGGCACTGTTTCGGGTTCTAACCGAATTCCCTTTTTATGTAAAATGGTGAAATCCGAAATATTACATCACCTAAACTAAATGCAAAGATATATTTAATAAACGTAAAAAAAAATACTTCCTAAAAATAAATTATACAAATAGCAATTATTACAAATTATGTCGTAGTCTTTTATATTTTTGTAAAATAAACTTTTTATATGATTAATATACCTAGCTTCTTAATATCGGCGACAACATCCGGATCGGGTAAAACAACTTTGACTTTAGGCTTGTTGCGAGCAATGAAAAAGAGGGGTTTAAAATGTCAACCTTTCAAATGCGGACCTGATTATATAGATACCAAATATCATGATATATCATCGGGTAATCATTCGATCAATCTCGACTTATTTTTATCTTCATCTAATCATGTTCAGAACTTGTATTCAAAATATGGATTGAAAGCTGATGTCTGTATTATCGAAGGTGTGATGGGACTATTTGATGGATTTGACCGAATGCAAGGAAGCAGCGCTCAAATAGCTGAATTGCTTAATATACCTATTATTTTAGTGATAAATGCCAAGTCGATGGCATATTCGGCTGCCGCCATGCTATACGGGTTTAAAAATTTTTATAAAAATATAAATGTTAAAGGGGTTATATTCAACTTTGTAGCGTCCGATTCTCATTATCAATTTTTGAAAGAAGCTTGTAATGATGTCGGATTAGAATCATTAGGTTATCTACCGAAAAATATGAATATCGAAATTCCATCGCGACATTTGGGATTGACTCTTGATAAAGACTTTTGTTTTGATGATTTTGCTGACAACGTCGCTCAATTGATTGAAAGTCATATTGATGTGGATAGATTACTGGAAATAACCAAAACTGATATTTTAGCGATTGATAATAAGACTACACAATCAAATAACAAGAATCTGAATTTATCTATAGCTTGTGATGACGCTTTTAATTTTGTATACCATGAGAATATTGAATATCTAAAAAAATTAGGGACAGTTACTTTTTTTAGTCCTCTTAATGATAAAGAATTACCGCATTCAGATTTTGTATATTTGCCGGGAGGTTATCCTGAGTTATTTTTAAAAAAACTCAGTAATAATAAACCTATGTTAGAAAGTATACATAGTTATGTTGAAACAGGAGGCAAATTATTGGCGGAGTGCGGAGGCATGATGTACCTTTGTTCCAACATTCTGGACAAAGATGAGAAGTTATATCCTATGGTCAACATTCTCAAACAAAACGCTACAATGAAGTATATGAGACTAAAATTAGGATATCGCTCATTTTCATACAATAATATAGAAATCAAAGGACATGAGTTTCACTATTCTTCACTCACAGATCTGGATGAAAATACTTTGACACCAACGCTTATATATAATGCAAAAGGAAAGGAAGTAAAAACAAATTTATTCAGATACAAAAACCTGATAGCAGGATATACGCACTTGTATTGGTCTGAAATTGATTTAATGAAACTATTTGATTGAAATAGTATGAAAATATATACCCGAACAGGAGATAAAGGCAAGACGGGCATACATGGGGGGCAACGTGTGGATAAAGATGACATACGTATAGAAGCCAATGGATGTCTTGATGAATTAAACGGCATGTTAGGAGTTATAAGAGCTTTTTTACCGAATGACCACGAATGGCAAGAACTATTGTTCAAGATTCAATCCGACATGATGATCGTTATGTCACATGTTGCTACGCCTTCGGATATAAGGGATAAAAATCCTAATATAATATCAGATGACTTGGTTACATTTTGTGAAGACAAAATAGATGAGATGACTGTTCAGGTGGGAGAAAGTAAGTATTTTATTTTGCCCGGGGGAAATATTATTTCATCACATTTACAATTAGCCAGAACTATTTGCCGAAGAGCAGAACGTAGATTATGCACTCTTAATAAGTCAGATGAAGTAACTCCGATAATTTTACAATTTATAAATAGAT
>CALYRA010000247.1 GCA_945292135.1 uncultured Dysgonomonas sp. | reverse complement strand
AGCTTGCATAATCGTATTCAAAGCCGTGTCATATCCTATTGTAAAGTCTGTTCCAAACAAATCATTATCAATAGTTCCAGGTAATCCTACTATTGGAAAATTATATTCCTGAGCAAAAATACGCGCTCCTGTTAATGAACCGTCACCTCCTATCACTACAAGGGCGTCAATACCTTCACGTTGAATGGCTTCGTATGCTATTTTTCGCCCTTCAACGGTCATAAACTCCTTACAGCGAGCAGTCTTCAATATAGTGCCTCCTTGCTGTATAATATTGCTGACACTATTTGTTTTAAAAGGAATAATTTCATCAAATATTAGTCCTCTGTAACCTCTCATTATTCCTTTAACCTCAATGCCGTTGAATATAGCCGCGCGAGTTACTGCTCTGATAGCGGCATTCATTCCGGGCGCATCGCCTCCCGATGTTAATACCCCAATACATTTAACATCTGCCATAATAAGTATATTTATATCTTTAAATTCAATTTTATATGATTAAAAAATCAGAACAAATGTAAAAAATAAAAATAACAAAAAGCCATCTTATAGTTTACTATTTTTTTTATTCAAAAGAGAAAAAATGCTGAAATCGTAGCTGTCGTAAGTTTTAACTACAAATATCATTAATGTATTTTTCGATAGCTTCCATTTGCCATTTTGGCGTAGAAGTAGCTCCGCAAATACCTATCGTGGAAAAGTCTACGAGAACAGAAGGATTAATATCTGTGGGAGTCGTGACAAAATATGAACGTTCATTGTATTTTTTACATTCAGCAAAGAGAACTTTCCCGTTTGAACTTTTTTCTCCTGCGACAAAAAATACGATATCGTGTTTGGTCGCAAATTCTTTAATATTAGGGATTCTATTTGATACCTGACGGCATATCGTATCATTATATTCAATTTTAGCATCACCAACCATGCGGCTTTGAATAATGTCGATCATTTCTTGAAATCCATCTAATGGTTTTGTCGTTTGCGAAAACAAACATATATTGCGATGATAATCTAATTTATCTAAATCTTCCTTTTTTTCTACAACAATTGCATTATCATTCGTTTGTCCCAGCAATCCGTTGACTTCGGCATGACCTTTTTTCCCATATATGACAATTTGCGTATTATTTTCTATTTCACTCACATATTTGACATTTATTTTTTTCTGTAAACGAAGTACTACAGGACATGAAGCATCTATAATTTCAATATTGTTTTCTTTTGCAATTTGATAAGTTTTAGGTGGTTCTCCATGAGCTCTCAGAAGGACTTTCGCATTTTTAAGTTTGGCAAACTGTTCATGATTAATAGTTTTTAAGCCTAATTTTTCTAATCGTTCTACTTCTAAATTATTATGAACAATATCGCCCAAACAATATAATGTTTCTCCTTTTGCTAATTCTTCTTCTGCTTTTTTTATGGCATTGACCACTCCGAAACAGAATCCCGATTTTTGATCTATTTCGATATTTTTATTCATAATTTTATTTTTAGTTATGAGGAATGAATTACTTCATTAAACCTGTCGAGTAACCATTGCATTTGTTGGTCTATAGTTATGAAAGAATTATCAAGAATAATTGCGTCATCAGCTTTTTTTAGTGGACTCTCCTTTCTTGTTTGATCTAAATGATCTCTTTCTTCTAAATTTTTTAATACCTGCTCAAAGGATGTAACATTGTCACCTTTGCTTCTGAGTTCATCCAATCGTCGCTGAGCTCTAATTTTAGGTTGAGCTGTTACAAATATTTTCAATTCTGCATTAGGAAATACGACTGTACCAATGTCACGTCCATCCATAACTATACCTTTTGCTTTTCCAAGTTCTTTTTGTATCGAAACCATTGCTTTGCGTACAAAGTTAACAGCGCTGACAATACTTACTTTTGAAGAAACTTCCATCGACCGTATTTCTTTTTCTACATTTGTATCATTAAGATATGTATCTGGAAGACCCGATTCATGATTTAATCGAAAATTAATTCTTATATCGCCAATAATTTTTTCTAAACTATCTATATTTAACTTTTCACCATCAAACAGGTTATTTTGTAAGCAAAATAGTGTTACAGCTCGATACATGGCTCCACTATCTATGTAAATGTATTCTATTGCTCTTGCCAAACTTTTAGCCATGGTACTTTTGCCGCATGAAGAAAAGCCATCAATGGCGATTGTTATCTTTTTCATCCTATATTTTAAATATCGTTGTAAAGATACAACTTTTATCGTTTGCTGAGATTCAAGGAATATTATTCTTTTGACCGATGGCGTGTTTATGCGATTAAAAGAAAGATATTAATTATAAAACAACCGGTTAGATTTGATTTATTGTTAATCAATCGAATAAATAGTTAATTATATCGAAATTACATATACGCTACAAGTAATGGTATAATATTTTATTAAAAGTCTTCAAACCAAGTCGATATTTTTGTTCCTTCATTTTTAAATGATAATTACCAAAATTCATTGGGCAAGTGTTATCTTGTTTTTCGAGGAAAGTTCAGCTATACTTATTGGCCTTATATAGGGTTCAACACTATTGATAAAGTATTCATGGATTTTGATTTAACGTCGGCTACAATATCGGGAATTTATTATCTTGACCGAGTTAGATAAAAATTAAGACAAATTGATAAGGTGTCGATTTATATTCTTGATTATCAGATTTTACCATAATAATTTAGTGCTTTATCATGTCAACCTTTGGTGATTTATAATAAAAATATCTATTTTTGTAGTCAAAATATTTAATTTTCGATATTAGAAAATGATAAATCGCGTTCTTATCCGTATCAAAGCAGTACAAATTTTGTATTCCTGTTATGAAAGTGAAGTTAGAGACCTAAGAAAGGCCGAAAATGATCTGATGTTTAGTTTGCAAAAATCTTATGATTTATACCATTATTTATTATTATTAATGGTAGAACTCACAGATGCCTATAATTATCGGGTAAATCTTCGTAAGTCAAAATTGCTTCCGTCAGAAGAAGATGTTAATCCAAATACACGCTTGTTAAATAATGAATTTATCTCTCAATTGAGAGATAATAAACAATTACAAAAGTATATCTTGGATAGACCGTTTTCATGGAGCAATCATGAAAATTATTTACGAACTCTCCTTGATAATATTTTAGTTTCTGATATTTATAAAGAATATCAAAGCACAAAAGAGTATAACTATGATATCGATAGAGAATTTTGGCGGAAAATCTTTAAGCAGATTATAACCCAAAGTGAAGATCTTTACAATCTTTTAGAAGACGAAAGCCTTTTTTGGAATGATGATATAGATATAGTAATTTCTTTCGTTTTGAAAACAATTAAGAGATTTGATCCCGAACTTAGCGATGAACAGGAGCTTTTGCCGATGTTTAAAGATGAGACGGATCGAGAATTTGCTATAAAACTTATTCGCGAATCGTTGCTTAATAGCGTCGAATATCGTGAGCTTATTAATCAATATACCCAAAATTGGGAATCTGAACGTATTGCCGTCATGGATATGGTAATCATGCAAATAGCTATAGCCGAAATTGTTAATTTCGAATCTATACCTACCAGCGTGACAATGAATGAATATATCAATATTGCTAAAGCATATAGTACCAACAAAAGTGCTTCTTTCATAAACGGTATAA
>CALYRA010000246.1 GCA_945292135.1 uncultured Dysgonomonas sp. | reverse complement strand
TGAAGATAGAGAGGCTATAAATTTATTTGAAAAAATGGTTGATGCGGCGTGTGTTTACGCAAATGCTTCGACAGCATTTACTGATGGAGCTCAGTTTGGATTAGGCGCAGAAATCGGTATCAGCACGCAAAAACTTCATGCCAGAGGTCCAATGGCATTGGAAGAATTATGTACATATAAATGGATCATAGAGGGCAACGGACAAATACGATAATGAAAAAACTGAAAAGCAATAAAACTAAAATTACTGCGAAAGATTATATAAAAGCCGTTAAAAAAGCAGATAGAGAACAACAACTTAAAGATTTTATAGGTTGGCAAAGAACTACAAAAGTTCATAAAAGTAAAAAAGTATATAACAGAAAGTCCGATAAGAAAAAGTATAATGAAGAATCTTAAATAAAACTTATTTAAATGAAATTAATTTTACGGATTAAATTTGCTTAATACCATATTATAAATACATAAATAATTTATTCATTTGTTGTTATTATTTATGATTTCGTCAAAAGCCGTTTTAATTTATTAATTGATTTTTTCAATACTTATACCCCAAATACAAGAATAAATTTATTAAGGTCTATTATACTTAATGCGTATATTTGCATATAAACATATAAAACAATATCGCGAATGAGAACATTTACTAATGTAAAAGATTTAGGTGATTTGAATCAGGCGGTAAAGGAGGCTCTTGAGATCAAAAAGAACCGATTTGCCTATAAAAATCTGGGTGAAAACAAAACTTTATTAATGGTTTTTTTCAATTCCAGTTTGAGGACACGCCTTAGTACCCAAAAAGCCGGAATGAATCTTGGAATGAATACAATAGTTTTGGATATTAACCAAGGAGCTTGGAAACTGGAAACAGAGAGAGGCGTCATCATGGATGGGGATAAAACTGAACATATATTAGAAGCTATACCAGTAATGGGTAGTTATTGTGATATTATAGGATTGCGCGCATTTGCTAAATACGAAAACAAAGAAGATGATTACACTGAAAAGATATTAAACCAGTTTATTAAATATTCAGGTAAGCCTGTATTTAGCATGGAAGCCGCTACGGGGCATCCTCTTCAAGCATTTGCTGACTTAATAACAATTGAAGAATATAAGAAGAAAGAACGTCCAAAAGTAGTAATGACATGGGCGCCTCATCCCAAAGCTCTTCCTCAGGCTGTTCCAAACTCATTCGCAGATTTTATGAATGAAGCAAACGTAGATTTTGTTATAACGCATCCTAAAGGGTATGAACTTGATGAAAAGTTTGTTAGAGGAGCAAAAATAGAATACGACCAAAAAAAAGCTTTAGAAAAAGCAGATTTTGTATATGCAAAAAACTGGGCGGCATATACAGATCCTAATTATGGACAAATATTATCAAAAGATCGTTCTTGGACTATTAATACCGAAAAAATGTCTTTGACGGATAATGGTTATTTCATGCACTGTCTGCCCGTACGTCGCAATATGATAGTAACGGATGAGGTTATTGAAAGTCCTCAATCAATTGTTGTACAAGAAGCTGCAAACAGAGAAATATCTGCACAAACAATTCTAAAACGAATGTTAGAAAATTTATAAAGATAATTACAGCTAAAAATAAAAATACGGCTAAAAATAAAAGGCTAGATAAATATTTCTAGCCTTCTATTTTTAATCACTAATATATTCTTATTAAAATTTATAACCTAATGTTAATAGCGCTTGATATGCTGTATTTTTCATTTTATATTGTGATGATCCTATAATTTTTACATTTTGCTTATCTACTGGAATATTATAAAGATAAGAATTTTGTGTTTTGTATGTAAAAGCTATATCTGTATAAAAATTTCTTGTAAATCTATAACCTAAGCCATAACTATAATTATTGATATGTCCATCTAATACATAGTGCGCAATAGGTCCCTTTACCATTACCTCTTTTTCATCTTTTCGAAATGATTTTTCAAGGGGGCTTTCTTGAAACGAATAGCCTGCACGAATTGAAAATTGTGGAATTGGCTTAATTTCTGCTCCTACTCTAAGCGTAGATGCTAACTTAAAATGTTTCTTTACGTACTGCTTTGGTTCTTCAAAATACACATTATAATCATTCCAACTATAATCTTTTAATCGCATATTTCGGTAATCTGATAATTCATAATCAATGCTGATAATCGCCATATTTGCAATGATACCAGCCGCACTAAATGTCCATTTATCTGGAGTATACATTTTATAATCATATATACCTTCATTACTTTTAAATGGATCTTTTACACGTTTATAATCTTCTGGAATATCAAAACCTGACTTACCAACTAAACTCTTTAGATTATGATGAATATCAGATGTATAATAGTCAGTCATATCGTACCAAGTAGGTGAATGATATGATATCCCAAGGCGAAATTCTTTAATTGGTTTAAAAATTAATCCTAAACCGACTTGAAAACCAGTTCCCTCTGTTTTTAAATGAGTAATTTGGTTAAAAGAAGCTCTCCAATTTTTAGAGTTTTGATTATAAAAATTCTCAGTATACAATGAATACATTTTATAATCAATATCAGTAACAGATAATGTTAAACCTATACTTAACATATCAGAAATTGTTGTTCCAACATTAAAATCATAAGAACTTATTGATCCTTTTTCTCTTACAAAGATATTATTATCGGCATCCAATCCTTGTAATGAGGATATATAAGTCTGATTTCCGTAACTATCAATACCATATGGATTGATTAAATATGTATTATAACCCTGAACTGCTAACCAATCATCTCCCCAATATTTTTCGTCAAGTTGTGATGGCTCATAACCATAAGCTCTCTTTGCCATATAATCAGTTAAAGAACCTTCGGGACCCACAGTTCCCATTGCCCTATAATTACGATCAAAAGATTTTAATTTATTATAGGAGAATCCAACATTCAGTCTCGGAGCTATTTCTGAATCTAAATCAATTCCTGAAACAAAGGCTAAATTATCAAATCTAAATCTGAATTTACTTTCGTCAAATTTGTTGCCCTCAAAATTATTTTCAACTTTTGTATTTTGAAAATTCATTGTAGCTACAATTTCAGCACTAGTATAAATACCAATACCAGCAGGATTAATGGCAATACCTGATATATCTCCACCTAAAGCTCCAAATGCTCCTCCCATACCTACAGAACGAGCCGTACCTGTCAATTCTCTTTGTGACATTTTATAGACATCCATCTCACCCTGAGCATAAATTGCCCCCAAAAAAGAGACTAAGATTAAGATAGATAAATAAATTCTCTTCATAAATATCTTCTTTATTTTAACTTCTAATTATTTTAAGTATTTAACAAAAGGAAATTGCCTTACATAGTTTTTCGATATCAACAAACAATTTCCTTTCAAAATAATTTTATCTACCTCTGCCTCCACTTCCTCGACTGGAACTTCCGGAATTACCGCTACGGCTGCTACCACCGCCATAGGATCCGGAAGATCTACCGTATGAACTGCTACTTGGTGAATAGGATGAACGA
The DNA here is from genome assembly GCA_945292135.1 of uncultured Dysgonomonas sp. Taxonomy (GTDB): domain Bacteria; phylum Bacteroidota; class Bacteroidia; order Bacteroidales; family Dysgonomonadaceae; genus Dysgonomonas. Next base: position 136 of record CALYRA010000246.1, on the reverse strand, counting down.
CTATTCGTAGATGATGACCTACTAGGCGTATATGAGGATGAACGACTATTGTTAGTTGAAGAAGAACCGCGTGAACTGGATGTCGAATTATAACTTGGTCGTGTTGAAATTCCACTCGAAGATCCTCTTCCTGAAC
>CALYRA010000245.1 GCA_945292135.1 uncultured Dysgonomonas sp. | reverse complement strand
TATTGTTCTATTTTTGATTTTACTTAGGTATGTTATTGATATGAATACATGCCGATTTAAAGCTTTTGATTAGAAGATTATTTAAATTTTATTTTTAATTCACATAAAAAGTAAAATTTAATTATCAAATAGTTTAATTGTATAGGTAAGATTCCTTAAATTTGAGGTTGGAAAGTTGTGAACGTTTCATACTTTCCAACCATTTGAGGAAGATGCTTAATCGAGATTATTCTAATATCTCTTTTTTAGACTATATCTATATTTTTTAAAATAATAAATCTAAACAATTAAATATGCTACAAGAATTCTCTTTAAGTGAAGGAAAAGTTATACTGAATTTTTCTGTAAAGTTCTGCGACAATCGTCAAAAGATCTTGAATAGTTACGGTTTCAAAAAAGTTATCCAAACTTTCATCCACAAATTACAAAAAGATGAGCCAATTATTTATAATCTTTACATTAAAGCTTTTAAAAATGAAGAAGACTTTTGTAAATCTCTTATAGAAGTATTTAAATGGCTTTCAGTTTGTAATCCAGATGAAATAATAGATGTTCATAACAAGTATAAAATTTTCTTTGACGATAAAGATTCGTTCTTAGAACTTATCGAATTATTATATACATTTTGGCGTAGTTTGGAGCGTTTTGCCATAGTTCATAATACAACTATCGCAGAGGGTTTACAAAATGTGCGTTTTATACAGGCAAGCGGATTATTTAATGAATTGGTGATATCATTACACCGACGTATTGTAGAAACAGTAATGGGTTACCAGCATAGAGTTTATCGCCAAGCGATAGCCGGAGCTAATGCCGGTTTAATGCTAAGCGATATAAATTGGAATTGCCCTATCGAGTATTATGGATTAAGATCGATTCCTTTTATTACATCAGTCGTATTCGATCCTCCATTTATCACATATACCAAGCGTAATACGCGTGATGGTATATTTATGGAACATGATACAAACCCTATCGAAAATATTGTCCTTAATGGAGATGAATGGTTCTTATTCCCGGTTTGGGTAGGAAGTATGCTTACTTTCGTATATTTCCATAGCGATTTTATGGATCAAGGGTTTGGATTGGCAAATTTGTTTGAATTGGCGAAGGAAAGTGAATATATAGGCAAAAAACCTGATATTATCTATATTTATGGATATCCTGATGGGCATCAGGAAAAGCGTACATTTTACTATAAAGACAAGAAAAATGATATTCTGATCGGATACGCTAATCATTGCGACGATGTAGATTATTTTGGCTATATGAAAAAAATGCTCCTTACCCTTCACAATGTAAAGCAGATGGAAAGAGGTCGTTTACCTATACACGGAGCAATGGTGAATATATCTTTAGTAAATGGTAAATCAGCCAATATTATTATAATGGGAGATAGTGGCGCCGGAAAATCCGAAAGTTTGGAAGCGTTCCGTACATTGAATGAAAAATATATTCGTCATATGCGTGTCATATTCGATGATATGGGATTCTTGAATGAAGAAGAAGATGGAACAATCAAAGGTTACGGAACCGAAATTGGAGCATTTGTACGTGTTGATGATCTTGATCCGGCTTATGCTTACGCCCAATTGGACAAAGGAATCTATTCTAATCCCGATAAAATAAATGCGCGTGTAACAATTCCTATTTCTACGTATGAGGTTATATCCAGAGGATATAAAGTAGATTATATGCTTTATGCTAATAATTACGCGGAAGCTGATAAAAAAATAAAATTCATTGAAAATCTGGACGATGCAATCCAAGTATTTGAAGAAGGAGCCCGAAAAGCTAAAGGAACAACAACTGAAAAAGGTTTGGTGAAATCTTATTTTGCGAATCCATTTGGACCAGTTCAAGAACGACCTTTGGCTGAAAAACTAGTTCGTAAATATTTTACTAAAATGGCTGAAAATGGCGTGAAAATAGGAGAAATACACACCTCCTTAGCTATTGACGGACGAGCTAAAGATGGACCCCGCGAAGCGGCGGAAGAGCTATTCAAGCTCATAAATGAATAAACATCATAAACTTATGATAAAAATATGAAGGAAAATATGCATACATTAATGCAAGATAATGTCAAGCTTTTAGGTGAATTGTTAGGTGATACTATCAAACAAGCCGTCGGGCAAGATATGGTTGATTTGGTAGAAACTATTCGGCAATTGTCAAAAGCATCTCACAAAGGAGATATCGAAGCACATAAAGCTTTAGTTGAGAAACTAAAGAATCTGAAGGACGAGGAATTTTTGCCGGTAGCTCGCGCTTTCAATCAGTTTTTGAATTTGACTAACACGGCTGAACAATACAATAGTGTTTCGCCACATGCCTTAGGAGCAGAAAATCCGGTAGATTTCCCCTTAGTCTACAGGCAATTAAAGAATGCTGATGTAAGTAATGAAGATATTATAAAAGCGATTAAAAATATTTCTATAGATTTAGTACTTACAGCTCATCCGACGGAAATAAATCGGCGTTCACTAATCAATAATTTAAATCAAGTCGATTCGTGTTTAGCTCTGCTCGACCACGATGATTTGGCTCAATATAAAAAGGTTCAGATACTCCGTCGTTTAAAACAGCTAATCGCTCAGTATTGGTATACAGATGAAATCCGACAGAATCGTCCTACTCCGAATGAAGAAGCTAAATGGGGATATGATGTTATCGAAAGCAGTTTGTGGTATGCAGTTCCAAGTTTTATCAGAGAATTAAATGATCAAATAAAAGACGTCTTATCTTACGAAATACCGATTGACGCTAAACCCATTCATTTTTCCTCTTGGATGGGAGGAGACAGGGATGGAAATCCGAATGTAACAGCAAAAGTTACGCGTAATGTTTTGATAGATAGTCGTAAAAGAGCCGCTAAGCTATTTCTGGCTGATATTGAAACACTTGTAAAAGAATTGTCAATGGCGGCATGTACCAAGAAATTCCGCGAATATATCAAGGATGATGAAGTACAGGAACCCTATCGCGAATTGATGAAACGTCTACGTTCGCAGTTAAAGCAAACTATCGTATATCTTGATGATTACAGTGAAGGTAAAAATGTCAAATTAACTGATGATATAATTTATTACAATCATCAATTATGGGAGCCATTATTAGAATGTTACAACTCCCTTTTGGAATGTAATATGAAAATTATTGCGAATGACAAGTTGCTGGATACAATGCGTCGCGTAAAATGTTTCGGTGTTACATTGGTTCAAATTGATATCCGTCAGGAAAGTACTCGCCATACCGATGCTTTATCAGAGATAACTCAATATCTGGGATTGGGAGATTATGGGGCATGGACTGAAGAAGCTAAATTAGCTTTCCTAATAAAAGAATTGAATTCAAAACGTCCTCTTGTTCCAAATAATTGGAATCCAACGCCAGAAACTAAGGAAGTTTTAGATACATGTAAGGTTATTGCCCAAACACCCGAAGGAGTGATACCTACATATATAATATCGATGACTCGTACCGCATCCGATATATTAGCAGTGTACCTTTTGTTGAAAGAAGCAGAATGCCCTTATATATTACCTGTAACCCCGTTATTTGAGACGCTGAACGACTTAAATAATGCTAATACCATAATGACGGACTTGTTTAATATCAATTGGTATAAAGGAGTAATTGAAGGCAAGCAAATGG
>CALYRA010000244.1 GCA_945292135.1 uncultured Dysgonomonas sp. | reverse complement strand
GTAAATGGACCCTTCGACATTATGAAAATACATACGTATATATTGAATCCCGGACGATTGGAATTGATAATTCATGATCCTATTCCAACCGAAGGTATGGAAGACGAAGATATCCCCGCATTAATGAATAAATGTCATGAAATTGTTCATAGCAGTTTGTGGGACAAATACAAATAATATTGAATCTGTTCCATTTAATAAGTTGAATAATAAAATATTTAGAATTTGATACTTATTTTTTTGTATTTTTGTAGACTAAGCAAATCATAAACTACTAATATATCAAAATCTTATTTGATTAAATAATAACACATGAAACATAAAAGAATCTTATTATCTATATTGCTTCTTGCCGCCCTTACTTCAGTTTGGGCTAAGGAAGTCAGAAATCTACAATCAGACGAAAATATACAAATCACCCAAGAACCGAAAGATGATTATATCAATTATACCGTAATCACCGGAGACAATGTATACTCTATTGCGCGTAAATATAAAACAACAGTAGACGAGATTTACCGTTTGAATCCCGATGCGAAAAATGGTATAAAAGCAGGACAAGTAATAAAAATACCTAAGACAAACGTTCAAACAAGTACTTCCTATATAGAGTATACAGTAAAAAAGGGTGAAACGTTATATAGTATAAGCCGAGTAAATGAGACTACTGTAGAAACTATTTGCAGTTTGAATCCTCAAGCGAAAGATGGTCTAAAAAAAGGGATGGTATTGAAAATACCTAAAAAGCGAATTAAATCTGCGGGAGATAATCCCATAACGCCGGTAAAGATTGAAAGTAAAAATCCCAAACCAACTTTTATTGAACATAAGGTGAAAAAAGGCGAAACTATTTATAGCCTTTGCAAAACATATAATATATCGGCTGAATCGCTTTTAACGTATAATCCCGATATTGAAAATAAAGGATTAAAAACGGGATCAAAAGTCCGTATTCCAAATAACTTATCATCCGAAACAAATGCGTTAGGTGCAGATGGAATCATTCAAAATCCTCGTTATATCAAAGCAAATGATCCCATTAAAATAGGAATAATATTCCCTTTTCTGGATAAAAAATCGACAGTTCAGAAAGAAAAACTAATAGAATATTACGAAGGATTCTTATTAGCTGTCAAGAAAATGAAAGAAGTTGGCGTTGATGCCGAAATATATACATTCGATACGGGAATTGAAAAAGATACGAAACGTTTGAAAAATATATTGGAAACATCGGAGGTTAACAATTTGCATTTGGTTATCGGGGGTACATCACAAGCCCAAATAGATATGTTAACGGATTTTTCACAAAAAACAGGAATCAGGTATGTTATACCATTTGGGGTAAAGAAAAACATGTTGCAGAACAGTCCGAATGTATTTCAGATAACCACTTCTCATTCTGACTTATTTAACGATATAACTAAAGAGTTTGTAAATAAGTTCCGTTTAGATAATATTATTTTTGTTACCGAACAAGGTTCGAACATGAACAGAAATGATTTTGTTTCGGCTCTGAAAAAGGTTTTGGATAGCGAAAATATAGCATATAAAGATTTGAAAACAGGTGATAAAATAGTTGAAGATATGAAATCGGCTATGGATAAAAATAAAAATAATGTGCTGATACCAACATCTTCATCTGAAGTTACATTACGTAAAATAACCGGAGTACTTGATTTAGTGCCAAATGGTACTACAATCACCTTGTTTGGATATCCTGAATGGCAGACTTATCTGGGACAAACAAGTCAGTTGCATAAATATAATACTTACATATATAGTAGTTTTTATTTAAATGAAGGTGATCCGGTAGTAAAAGAAGTAATGGATGAATATAAGAAATGGTACAATAAAAATATTGCTTTATCATTCCCTCGATTCGCATTTTTAGGTTATGATGCCGGTTTATTCTTTATATCAAATCTTAATAAATATAAAAATAAATTTGATAAAGATATATCTCAAATAAGTAGTCCGACACTACAAACATCAATACATTTTTACGAAGAAAAAGAAGGTTCCGGATATCAAAACATCGGTTTCTATTTTGTAAACTTCAAAAAAGACGGTACTATCGAAAAAATTGATTACAAATAAGGGATGATAAAAAAAGCTATTCTCATATTGGGAGCCTGCCTATTTACAATATCAACGGCGTATACTCAAAAAGACTTTAAACCGTATTGGAATGTGGGAGTTGGTTTTGGACCCACATTCTCATCGGTTAATTTTGCTAAATCTTCAACCACTGTCGGTTCTGCAATCAGGACAAAAAATTTAAGTCAATATCATGGAGGAATAGCGGTAAGATATATAACCGAAAAAAATCTCGGATTCATCGTCGAAATGAACTATGCGCAACAAGGTTGGGAGCAAGACTTTAGCAAAATGGGAGACTTAAAAGACAAAGGATTTGTTCATTCTCACAAAACTAATTATTTTGAAATACCTTTTCTTACTCATATTTATTTTGGGCGAAAGTTGAGATTTGTTATCAATCTTGGACCTAAAATAAGTTTTTTAATGAATGAGAAAGAAGAACTTAATGACCAACTTGCAAAATATTTGGCAAGCGGAGAAGCTTCCTCGGATTTTGTTACGCATCAATATTATCGCAAATTAGATAAAAAGTTTGATTATGGAATACTTGGAGGTCTGGGCGTAGAATTTCAAACCGGAATGGGAAATTTCATGCTCGAAGGAAGATATTATTTCGGCTTGGCTGATATATATAACAATTCAAAAGCTGATTATTTTTCACGTTCGGCAAATAGAATCATGTCAGCTAAACTTACCTATTACATCAAACTATTTTAAGTAAATATTTCTTTCAGTCTAATATGGCTCGTATCTATAAATTATCACGTACCGGAATAAGACTAATTTACAAAATAAGACACCATAAAGGACATGGTATACATTCGCCATTTGTATACAACTTAGTAAGAAAGGTAATAGAAGAAAAAACAAGATACTATGCCTATAATGATATTAGAGAATACATAATTCATGACCTTGATATTCATTTTAAGCCAAATAAAATAAACAAGCTATCCTTTCGCTTAATAAATCATTTTAACGCAAAAAATATATTGGAAATTGGTTCAGGTAAGGGGATAAATACGCTTTACCTTACAGCTTCATCCCCCCAAATTATTTGTCATTCTATAGAATTGGATACGCGTAAATATAATAACGCAAAAAAAATATATTCCGGTGGATGGGAAAGAAATATTACTTTACACACAAACAATATTCCTTTTGATTCTTTGACGCAAAAGCAGGATTGTATTTACATTAATCTGAAAAATTACAAATCATTAATAAATAATGACTTAGATAATATTTCGAAATTAATACATCAAAAAACTTTTATAATTGTCGAAGGTATTCGAACAAATAAGAGATGTCGCACGTTATGGAAAAGAATTGCAGAAACAGAATCGAGAACTATTGTACTCGATCTATTCAATATTGGAATAGTTTTTTTCGATAAGAAATTATATCCTTGGAAGTATAAAATAAGCTTCTGATTATAAGGATAAAAAATAAGGATTGATAAAATTCTATTTAATATATGAATAATAAATCATTGATAGTGAATGCCGATAAAAAAATTTTTATCAAGAAGAAAATAATGACAATTTATAGATAATAATGATATTCCTTTG
>CALYRA010000243.1 GCA_945292135.1 uncultured Dysgonomonas sp. | reverse complement strand
CCCAAATGTATTTTCCGAATCATGGCTGGTAAGACATGCGACGTCTCTAAATTAAAGTTGTCATTGGGTCCATATAAATTAGTGGGCATAACCGAAATAAAATTTGTTCCGTATTGAAGGTTATAGCTTTCACACATTTTTATACCTGCTATTTTGGCTATAGCATATGGTTCATTGGTATATTCGAGAGGTGATGTCAATAAAGAATCTTCTTTTATTGGTTGAGGCGCTTCTTTGGGATATATACATGTACTTCCTAAAAATACTAATTTTTTGACACCATTTAGATATGATTGATGAATGATATTATTTTGTATCATCATATTTTCATAGATAAACTGCGCCCTATATTTGTTGTTTGCTACAATACCTCCAACTTTAGCCGCGGCTAAAAAAACGTATTCAGGTTTTTCTTTTTCAAAAAAATTTCTTACTGCGTCTTGATTTGTCAGATCAAGTTCGGAATGATTGCGATAAATAAGGTTTGAATATCCTTTGTTTTGCAAATTCTTTAGAATTGCGGAACCGACTAACCCTCTATGTCCCGCAATGTATATTTTAGAATTCTTATTAATCATTGAGCGATTTTTATTCGAAATAATTAAGGATTCTATATCCGCCATCCTTCAAATATTCTTCTTTTTTCATCAGGGCGAGATCACTGATTACCATATCTTCGCACAAAGCTTTTAGATCATATTCGGGCGTCCAATTAAGTTTTGTACGAGCTTTGGTATTATCTCCTATAAGTAATTCTACTTCTGTAGGACGGAAGTAAGCCGGATCAACTCCTACTACGACATCCCCTACACGTTTTTTTAATAGCTCCAATTGTTTATTTCCGACAATGTTCGCAAATTTATTCTCATCTATTGATGCTATAAAGCCAACTTCTTCTTCATCTTTTCCTTCAACAAAAGCCATCTTTATAAAGTCTCGAATAGTTGTCGTAACTCCTGTCGATATTACATAATCGTCCGGTTGGTCTTGCTGTAGGATCAAATACATAGCTTTAACGTAATCTTTAGCATGTCCCCAATCTCGTTTACTTGATAGGTTCCCCATATAAACTTTGTCTTGTAATCCTAATACTATACGAGCAACGGCGCGCGTCACTTTACGGGTCACAAAAGTTTCGCCCCGAAGTGGAGATTCATGGTTAAATAATATACCGTTACTTGCGTGAATACCATATGCTTCTCTATAATTGACTGTTATCCAATATGCGTATAGTTTTGCTACGGCATAAGGACTACGCGGATAAAAAGGCGTCGTTTCTTTTTGAGGTACTTCTTGGACTAAACCATATAGTTCGGATGTTGAAGCCTGATAAATTCTTGATTTATTCGTTAAATTTAACAGCCTGACAGCTTCAAGAATACGTAATGTACCTATCCCGTCGGCATTGGCTGTATACTCAGGCGTATCAAAACTGACCTTAACATGACTCATCGCAGCCAAATTATAGATTTCGTCGGGTTTTACATCACCAATAATACGAGTTATATTCATACTATCAGTCATATCGCCGTAATGTAAAATCATATTACGATTTTCTACGTGGGGATCCTGATAAAGATGATCGATACGGTCCGTGTTAAATAAAGAAGAGCGTCTTTTTATACCATGTACTGTATAACCTTTCTTTATTAAATAATCTGATAGATAGGCGCCGTCTTGTCCTGTTATACCTGTGATAAGGGCTGTCTTTCCCATAAAAAAATTTTACAATTAATTCTATAATACTCACATAGTCGGATTATGCGATAAACGGTTACAAAGTTATATATTTTTAAATATGAACTAATTTTTGATATTTTTATTTCATGAATTAATGTTTATACTAATCTTATTTATATTAATTTTAACTTAAAATATTATTGAAGAATTAATTCTTCAAACTTTGCAAATCGTTTTACAATCTTATGATCGCTATCCAGTAGAAAATATGTTGGAGTTCCTAAAATTCCATAATTTATGAAATTTGAACCTACAAATCCTTTAAAGTCACAGATATTATCTTTCCAAGGCAATGTCTTTGCCATGTCTTTAAATTCATTTCTATCATAATCTGCCGAAATGGAAATTAAGCGTATTTTCTTTACTTGTAAATCAGAATAATTTTTTCTTAATATTTCGATCTCATGCCTGCAATTATGGCAACCGGATTCATAGAAATACAATATTGTAAAATCAGCTTTACTTTTGTTCAAAGGTTTTGACAAACCTTCTATTGGCGGAGCATCCATTCCCTTCCGCAATTTAGCTAAAGTAAATGCCGTATACATTTTCCCTTGCGGGACTTCGATCCTTCCGGTTTCAACAATATAGGGTATTATTATATCAAAAGCGTCATCCCATCCATATTGATTTAAAATGGTAATCAAATTTTCAGACAATGCTTCAAAAACTTCTTGAGACTTTATCCGGGACAAAATTTTTATCATATCGTTGGCAAACTGTTCCTGGCTCAAATTATACTTCGTTAGCCCATCAATGACATAAAACCACAAACTACTTGTATATAAATCTTCTATATTCAACTTATTCAAAGCAAAATCATGAACAGCAAATTTTTCCGCCAAAGTCGCAGCCTGCCCATTTATTACAGCATTCAATTTGGTCATATATAGAAATATGTTCATAAAACGATAGGCATATAATGTCGTATCCGCTTTTTCAAAATTCGTTTTTTGTTGTAAGAAGGCATATAAATAATCATTCTCGTCAGAATTCATGAATATGTATTCGCCACCCTCTCTTTTCACTACAAAGTTTTCATGATTAATTACTAAATTCAATGATTGCTTTCCTTTAGTATATAAGAATCCGATACCTTCATAATCTTTATATTTTTGAGGAATATTGATAATAATATTTCCTGTAATATCAAAATTTCCTCTTTGTATTGTATCTTGTTTCAATCCTTTATTTAGCACGAAAACATAATTCAGATTAGCGTTATCCGGAATTTGAATGTTGATTTTTTGAGGGTATATTGACAGAGAAATTGAAAAGAATAAGATACAAATAATATAATTTCTGAATTTCATAAAATGGATTTTCAATTATAATAAAGGGGAAAACAAACGAACTATAGATTCTTTAACTTTGCTAATCCATGATCGCTTATTCCAATAATCAACATTTAATAAAGAGGAATCATTCATATCATTAAAAAAGATTTCTTTAGCTATTTGAGTAGATTCTTCATTATATATAAAGGCATTGATCTCAAAATTATGTTCAAAACTCCTAACATCCATATTGGCTGAACCTGTAATTGTTAAAAAGTCATCAATAACTGTCAATTTAGAATGCAGAAAACCTGCTTCATAAAAATACACGCTTACTCCTACGCGTAACAGTTCCGATATAAATGACATAGTGGCGATATGTACGAAAGTAGTATCTGAATGTCTTGGTATCATAACGCGTATGTCAACTCCTCTGATAGCGGCTGTCTGTATAGCCGTTAGCAGGTTATCGGTTGGTATAAAATAAGGGGTTTGAATATAGATGTATTTTTTTGCGTTATATATCGCATGCACAATGGCTAAGTGTATATTCTGGGTTTGTCCCATAGGACCGCTGGTTGCTATTTGTATCAGATTATCTCCTTGTTCCTGAACCTTCGGGAAATAAATATCATCAGATAAAAACTCTTTATGTG
>CALYRA010000242.1 GCA_945292135.1 uncultured Dysgonomonas sp. | reverse complement strand
ATGAGATCAACGCGCGTCCATATCATGCAGGTCTGGATGCAAATACGCGGTCAGCCAATCAAGACGCATTTCTGATGGAAGAGGTCGATGTGATTGTCGCAACCATTGCGTTTGGTATGGGTATTGACAAACCCGATGTACGTTACGTAATACATTACGATATGCCCAAGAGCCTTGAGGGTTACTATCAAGAAACAGGACGTGCCGGAAGAGATGGCGGTGAAGGTAAATGTATTGCTTTCTATTCAAATAAAGACTTGCAGAAGCTTGAAAAATTTATGCAGGGAAAACCTGTGGCTGAGCAGGAAATAGGAAAACAATTGTTGCTTGAAACCGCAGCATATGCCGAAACGGCAATGTGTCGAAAAAAAGTATTACTACACTATTTTGGCGAAGACTTTAAAGAAAAAAATTGTGGGAATTGTGATAATTGTATAAATCCTAAAACTCTAGTGGAAGCGAAAGACTTATTATTAACAGCGATTGAAGCGGTAATCGCATTAAAAGGAAAATTTAAGACAGAATACGTAATTAATATTTTACGGGGTAAACAAACATCGGAAATAGAAACTTATAATCATCAGGATTTGGAGATTTTTGGATCAGGAGATGATACGGATGCGCAAGTTTGGATGGAAGTTTTCCGTCAGGCAATAATAGCCGGATACTTTGATAAGGATATTGAGAATTATGGCTTGTTGAAAGTAACAAAAAAAGGGGAAACATTCCTGAAAAAACCAACATCGTTTAAAATATCAAAGATTGATGAAGATGAAGAAGATGAAGAAAACATTGACGATGTTGCAGTAAAAGCAGGTGGAGCAGGATCAGCAGTCGATCCGGTATTATTCTCTATAATGAAGGATCTTCGCAAAAAGATGGCTAAGAAACTGAATGTACCGCCTTATGTCATATTCCAAGATCCCTCTCTGGAAGCTATGGCAACCATTTATCCGATTAATCTGGACGAATTACAGAATATTCCGGGAGTCGGAGCCGGCAAAGCTAAAAGATATGGTTCGGAATTTGTTTCGATCATAAAGAAACATGTAGATGAAAATGAAATAGAACGACCCGAAGATTTGCGCGTTAAGACAGTAGCGAATAAATCTAAACTTAAAGTTGCGATTGTACAAGCGATAGATCGGAAAGTAGCTTTAGATGATTTGGCCGAATCCAAAGGAATAGAATTCCATGAATTGTTAGATGAAGTAGAAGCCATCGTCTTTTCGGGAACCAAAATAAACATTGATTACTTTCTTCATGAAGTAATAGATGAAGATCATCTGGATGATATATTTCAATACTTTCAGGAGGCAGAATCAGATGATTTGGAAGAAGCTATTAAAGAATTAGGAGAATATAGTGAAGACGAAATACGTTTAGTCCGAATTAAGTTTATCTCCGATATGGCAAACTAATCATGGATAAACGAAGAGGAATTTTTCCCGGTACATTTGACCCTTTTACCATTGGACACTATTCATTAGTAAAACGTTCGCTCGCTTTAGTCGATGAATTAGTCATTGCAATAGGCGTGAATGATGCCAAGCAAAGTTTTTTCTCTCTGAACAGGCGTTTAGAAATAATACGGGATTTATATGAATATGAATCCCGTATCTCTGTTTGTACGTATGATTGCTTGACTGTTGATTTTGCGATGCAGGAAGGCATTGACATAATAATAAGGGGTATTCGTTCAATTAATGATTTCGAATACGAAAAAAATATTGCGGACATGAATCGGACAATCTCCGGTATAGAAACAGTTATATTATTTACAGAACCTGAATTGACACATATTAGTTCAACTATAGTTCGCGAATTAATAAAATATGGGCATGATGTCAGTAGTTTTATTCCTGAAGGAATTGATATTGATAAAAAAGATTAATAAATTATTTATATTATAAAATAAATGGATTATTATTCTCATTTTTATATATAAATTATATTATTGGTAAAAGGCTAAAATCAGTTTTTAGTCTTAATTTTTGTTTAGAATATGAAGAAAATATTTGTTTTACTAACGGCAATAATGGTAATTCTGCCGTCTGCGTTTGCCCAGCAACTTCGTATGAGCGAAGGTTCTCGAAAAGTAGCGACTACGATGGCTTTTATAGAGAATTTTTATGTCGATAATGTTGATGATGAAAAATTAGCAGAAGACGCCGTTAAATCATTATTAGAAAAATTAGATCCGCATTCAGCATACATTAGCGCAAGTGAAGTAAAAGAAATGAATGAACCCTTAGAAGGCAATTTCGATGGGATAGGGATATCCTTTAATATGATGACAGATACCCTTTACGTTATTGAAACCATTGCGGGGGGACCTTCCGAAAAAGTAGGTATTCTGCCGGGTGATAAAATTATCAAAGTAAATGATACCCTTATTGCAGGAATAAAGATGTCTACGAAAGACGTCATGTCACGATTGAGGGGTAAGAAAGGGACTAAAGTGGATGTGAAAATTTTGCGGAGAGGAGTACCGGAATTGATAGACTTTAGAATTACGCGTGATAAAATTCCTATTTACAGCCTCGACGCATCTTATATGGTTGCCCCAAAAACCGGATATATACGCTTAAGTCGTTTCGGAGCCACAACAAAAAAAGAATTTGAAGAAGCTTGCCGCAAATTACAACTTCAAGGAATGGAAAATCTTATATTGGATTTAGAAAGTAACGGAGGCGGATACCTCTCGGCAGCTATTGAAATAGCAAATGAATTTTTAGGTAAAAACCAATTGATAGTATATACGGAAGGAAATAAGCAGCCAAAACAAATTGCCGAATCCAACAATAATGGATTATTAAAAAACGGAAAACTTATAATAATGATTAATGAAGCATCAGCTTCAGGCAGCGAAATAGTAGCAGGAGCCATCCAAGATTGGGACAGAGGTATTATCGTTGGACGTCGTAGTTTTGGAAAAGGATTGGTACAAAGACCATTTGATTTGCCGGATGGATCAATGATTCGTCTGACCGTCGCTCGTTATTATACCCCTACCGGACGCTGTATTCAAAAACCCTACGAAAATGGAAACGCAGAATCGTATGCGATGGACGTGATAGAACGCTACAATAAAGGTGAAATGATGAGCGCGGATAGTATCCATTTTCCCGATTCGCTTAGATATAAAACTTTGGTAAATGAGCGTACCGTATATGGCGGCGGCGGCGTGATGCCAGACTATTTTGTACCGATGGATACAAGCCGTTATTCATCCTATCATAATAAATTGGTTTATACGGGCGTAATATATAAAGTCGCACTAAATGAGGTCGATGTAAACCGAAAAAGCTTGTTGTCGCGATATCCGACGAAAGAAGATTTTATTAAGAACTTTGTAGTTTCGGATACTTTCTTACAAAAGATGAGGGAAGAAGGAGCTAAAGAATTTGCTACTTTAGGCGAGAAAGATAAGAATAATAATGATAAAGATAAGAAAGCGAAAGAGCAGAAAAATAACGATAATCAGAAGATTGAAGATGAAGAGTTTGAACGATCTAAATCTTTGATAAAGGCTCAGATAAAAGCATATATTGCCAGAGATTTATATGATAACGGCGCATTTTTTGAAGTGATAAATCAAGAAAGTAATGTCTTTAAGAAAAGCGTCGAAATTATCACAAATGATGAATTATATCGAAGTATTTTATCCGGTGATAAAG
>CALYRA010000241.1 GCA_945292135.1 uncultured Dysgonomonas sp. | reverse complement strand
TCCATTCCCAGAACACAGCCTAAGGATTGAAACCAAAAAGGGTCGCTAAGTCTTTGTAATAAAGCATTTCGTCCATATTCAACAACTATGGCTTCAGATATTGCGCCTCCAAGCAAACTCATCCTTTGAGCCAGCCAGACAGGAACAGTCCCGTAATGTAATGGTAAATCTGCGTGTCCTCTTTTCATCCTTACGAAGTTAGACATAAATCATAGATAATTTATAAAGTCAATAAAATTTAAGATAAGTTTACACGCGAACCATATGATAAAAATAATTAACCGGATAAGGAGCAACAGTTAGAAAATATGTCAGCTCGTTAAGAATGAAGCTGTGTTATTATATTCTTTTTGCAATATGTCTTTGTCAAATTGCAATTTAAATGAATAAATATCGGCAAATATATGTTATAAGTATTAAATTTTTAGCTTGCAAAACTTTATTAACCAAACAAAATACTGTACTTTTGCTTGATAATTTGAAAAAGGTAACTCTTTGTAGATAAGAAGAAACCTTGAAAAATAAAGAATAGTTATAAACTAAAACTATGATTGATAGATAATAATCTAAAAACTATAAAACTTATAACCTATACAATTAAAATAATAAAAAATCATGGCTAACAAGAATGAGAAGCTTTTTTCCGAATTTCCACCTATAACCACTGAAGAGTGGATGGCTAAGATTACAGCCGATTTGAAAGGTGCGGATTTTGAGAAAAAACTGGTCTGGAAAACAAATGAAGGATTCAAAGTAAATCCTTTCTATCGAAATGAGGATTTGGAAGGTCTTAAAACGACAGATTCTCTACCCGGTGAATTCCCTTATGTACGTGGTACCAAAAAAGATAATGAATGGTATGCGCGTCAGGATATTCACGTATCTGATATCAAGGCAGCAAATATTAAAGCTTTGGATATTCTGAATAAAGGTATTACGTCAATTTCGTTTTCCATAAATAAAAGTGATGTAACAGAAGAAAATATTAAGCTTCTGCTCAAAGATATAGTTCTTGAGTCAGTAGAACTTAATTTCAGTACCTGCCATAGCAAAACGTTAGAATTAACCAAAATCATTGCCGAATATTACAAATCACAAAATGTGGATGTGAAGAAATGTTTTGGTTCAATCAATTACGATCCATTCAAACCATTATTGAAAAAAGGACGTGAATGTGATAATTGGGTTGAAAATGCAATAGCACTTGTGAAAGCATCTGCATCATTACCACTTTTTAGAGTATTATCAGTTAATGCTTACGCATTTAGCGATGGCGGCTCGTACGTTTACCAAGAATTAGGTTACGCTTTAGCAGATGGTAATCAAATTTTATCATCTCTTGTCGAAGCAGGTTTAGATGCTGATCTGGTAGCAAATAAGATTAAATTCAATTTTGGAATTGGCGGTAATTATTTTATGGAAATCGCTAAATTCAGAACAGCGCGTTGGTTATGGGCTGAAATCGTAGAAGCATATAAATCAGCTAATGAAAATAATCATCCGAATAACTCTAAAGATGATAATTGCCAATGTTCTTCAAAAATATATACTCATGCTCAAACATCAATGTTCAATATGACATTGTTTGATGCGCATGTTAATCTACTTCGTACACAAACTGAAGCGATGTCTGCAACAATTGGAGGTGTAAATTCATTGACAGTTCGTGCATTTGATGAAGCTTTCAAAACGCCGGACGATTTTTCGGAAAGAATTGCTCGTAACCAACAATTACTATTAAAAGAAGAATGTCATTTCGATAAAATAACCGACCCTTCAGCAGGATCATATTATATCGAACATTTGACAACAGCTATTGCCGAACAAGCTTGGAAATTATTCCTAGAAACAGACGAAAAAGGTTTTTATGAAGAATTAAAAGCAGGAACAGTTCAACAAGCAGTCAAAGCATCTGCCGATGCCCGTTTTAAAGCATTAGCTACACGTCGTGAATCCCTTCTTGGAACTAATCAATTCCCTAATTTTACTGAAAAAGCAGGCGATAAGATCGTTAAAGAAGAAGGTCGCACATGTGGATGTTCGCACCAATCAGAATCTAAATATCCAACATTACCAAATGTACGTTTAGCCACAGAATTTGAAGAACTTCGCTTGGCAACTGAGAAAAATGGCGCTCCAAAAGTATTTATGTTAACTATCGGTAACTTGGCGATGCGTTTGGCTAGATCTCAATTTTCATCTAATTTCTTTGCTTGTGCAGGATATAAGGTCATTGATAATTTAGGATTCGAAACAGTTGAGGCAGGAGTTAAAGCAGCGCGTGAACAAGAAGCGGATATTATTGTACTTTGCTCAAGTGACGATGAATATGCGACTTATGCTCCCGAAGCGCAAAAACTGATCGGTGAAGGTAAAGAATTCTTAGTAATAGCTGGAGCACCCGCATGTATGGATGATTTGAAAGCGCAAGGCATTGAGCATTTCATAAATGTGAAGAGTAATGTTCTTGAGACATTAAGAATTTTTAGCGATAAATTGGGTATCCAATAAATATAAAATTTCGATTAAAAAGTGAAAACTAAACCGGTATTTGTTTGAATTTTATTATTAGTCTACCATTCTATCGTTTAATTCAGACTTATGCAATGATGATTGGAATTAAGCTTTCTATTTTTTTGTCCGATTGTCATTAATTGTAATATTAATGTTAAAAATTTTACCGTAAGTCGCGCTTATAATTTGCTGACTAATGTCCAGTCCCAATAAAAAATTTTAAGTAATGAGTCGAAGTATAGAAGAGGATTCAACGCCAATTAATAACTTGGATAAAAATACCGCGAAGTTGCAATTAATATTCAGCGCATATTTGTCTTTATCATTAATATCTGCAACTATAATATAATAATATTAGTGGAAGAAATAATTATAGCGATACTATTTGGGGCTTCATCAGCTTTTGTCATGGAGAAAACCCATTATCAATTATTGAATGTAATATTTCTGTAGAAATTAAAAATGTTCTGACAATGCTGATTTCTTATGCAATACGCATCGTTGCGGTTTTCACCTTATTACCAATTTCGTAATTAAATAAAAAATAAAAATATGAAACCTAATTTTAAAAGTATAAATATAAACACATCAGGTTTTGCTGCTACAAATGCTCCCAAATGGGCTGCCGAAAATGGCATTGAAGCTAACTGGATGACTCCGGAGCTTATACCTGTAAAATCTGTTTATACAAAAGAAGACTTAGAAGGTATGGAGCATTTGAATTATGCTTCAGGTATTCCTCCATTCCTTCGCGGACCATATTCCGGTATGTACGCTATGCGTCCATGGACAATTCGTCAATATGCAGGATTCTCTACAGCGGCAGAATCAAACGCTTTTTATCGTCGTAACTTGGCTTCAGGACAAAAAGGATTGTCCGTAGCTTTTGACCTTGCAACTCACCGTGGATATGATGCCGATCACCCTCGTGTTGTAGGTGATGTTGGTAAAGCCGGCGTATCTATCTGTTCAGTCGAAGATATGAAAGTATTGTTCGAAGGTATTCCTTTGAACCAAATGTCCGTATCAATGACAATGAACGGCGCGGTACTTCCTATTCTTGCTTTCTACATCAATGCGGGATTGGAACAAGGCGCTAAATTGGAAGAGATGGCGGGTACAATCCAGAATGATATTTTGAAAGAATTTATTGTGCTTAATACATATATCTATCCACCTGAATTTTC
>CALYRA010000240.1 GCA_945292135.1 uncultured Dysgonomonas sp. | reverse complement strand
AAATAACGGCAGCGGAAAGCATAGGCGTAGAAAATCGGGGAAGTTATTATGATAACTCCGGAGCGTTGCGTGATATGGTTCAGAATCATTTATTGCAAATACTTGCGCTCATAGCCATGGAGCCGCCGATGTCTATTCATTCCGAAGCCATACGCAATGAAAAATTGAAAGTTTTTCAAGCATTACGACCATTAAAAGCAAAAAATCTGCAAAATGATGTCATAAGAGGACAATATACGTCAGCGAAAATAAAAAAAGAGAATATATTGGGATATAGAGAAGAAAAAGGAGTTAATCCGAAATCCCGTACCGAAACTTATATCGCTATGAAGCTCTTTATAGATAATTGGCGTTGGGCAGACGTACCCTTTTATATTCGGACAGGTAAACGTCTTCCGACACGCGTTACCGAAATAGTAATTCATTTTAGACCAACCCCTCAAAGCCTCTTTGTCGATAATCCCGGATTCACGAACGTCGGAAATCAACTGATTATACGTATTCAACCCGATGAAGGCATTTTGCTAAAAACAGGGATGAAAGTACCCGGAAGAGGATATGAAGTAAAAAACGTAAACATCGACTTTCATTATTCTGATTTGCAAGGAACTTATGTACCGGAAGCGTACGAACGATTACTGTTGGATTGTATGATTGGCGATTCGACATTATATATACGAGGCGATGCGTTAATAGAAACTTGGAAATTTGTACAACCGATACTCGATTATTGGGCAGAAAATGAAGAAGCGCACCTGTATGGCTATCCTGCCGGTTCATGGGGACCCGATTGTGCGGATGAACTGATAGAAGGAGAAAAAATGCAATGGCGTTACCCTTGTAAAAATTTATCTGACGATGGTATATATTGTGAGCTTTAAATCTTGTCTTATATCCGTTTTTTCAATAATTTAGCGTGACTCTAAATTGAGTATAAAAAAACCACTTATTGTATGATTAACGAGGAAATTAAAATTTATGAAAATGCGGAGACTTTGACCAAAGGCTTCACTGAATTTATCCTGAAATTATTAACCGTTTATCCCGCCATTAATATTTCTTTATCGGGAGGAAGTACGCCTAAAGCAATTTTCGATTATTGGGCGGAAAACTGCAAAGATACAATCCCTTGGGATCGTATAACCTTTTACTGGGGAGATGAAAGATGCGTACCGCCCGAAAACGATATGAATAACTATGGAATGGCGCGCGACCATTTATTCAATAAAGTTCCCAATATTTCGGCGAAGAACGTACGACGTATACACGGTGAAAATGAATCCGAAGAAGAAGCAGAACGTTATGGGCAGATACTTGAACGTAAACTGTTACAACGAAATAATATTCCTTGTTTTGAATTAATAATGCTTGGCCTTGGCGACGATGGGCATACGGTTTCTATATTTCCCGATCAAATCCAACTTTGGGATGAAAAGAAAACTTGTGTAGTCGGCGAACACCCTGTCAGTAAAATGAAACGAGTGACACTCACGGGACAAGTCGTAAATAATGCTCAATATGTAGCATTTTTAGTGATGGGTAAAGGTAAAGCCCAAAAAGTAAAACAGATAATAAAAGACAGAGAATTGTTTAGGAATAATTATCCTGCGGCAAGAGTTAACCCGACACAAGGTTACTTATATTGGTTTATGGATGCCGATGCCGCAAGCGAACTATAATTATTTTTTCATTATTTAATATATAAAAGGGATGTGATTTAACATCCCTTTTTATGTGTATATGAATACGATTGGTGAAATATAGATTGATACTTTTAATTGTAACTGAAATCTACCATCCAATAGATTCCGAATTTATCAGTAAACATTGCGTAAAGAGAATTCCAAAAAGTTTTTTCAAGAGGCATCAGGACTTTACCACCCGCAGAAAGTTCAACAAAGATACGTTCAGTTTCTTTTTCAGAATCAGGGACTAAAGTTATTGCCATATTATTACCTTTTATAATGAAAGGTTCACCGGTTTCATCAATTATATCAGATCCCATCAATGACGTTTTGTCTGATATCGGAAGATAACAATGCAATATTTTGCCCAGATTTTCTTTATTTTTCAGTTCGGATTTCATTTCATCCTGATCCCCATAAGTCGTTTGATACGCTATTTTTGAGCGAAACACTTTTTCATAGAAAGAAAAAGCTTCTTTGCAATCACCGCTGAAATTTAGATAAATATTTACTTTTGATACCATACTTTAATTTTTTTATAAATGTATGATAGTAAACAAATAAGAAAATCTTTGGATCAAGCTTTTAAGAATTTTGAATAAAAAATAATAGTTTATCTGCATACTTGCGATTATTTGCTAATCGAGGTACTTTATTTTGTCCGCCCAATTTTCCTAAAGATTTTAAAAATCCATTGAATGAACCTTTTGGTAAGCTTTTGACAACAGGGAATCCTAAAGATAAATTATAAGATCGCTTAGCTTCATAGTCCGAATTTACGGCTTTCAGCGCGTTATCCAGTATCAGAACGAAATTCTCAAGATTGTCAGGTTCTTTAGCAAATTCGATAAGCCATTCGTGAGCTCCGGTATTATTGTCTCCGAAATAAATTGGAGCGGCTGTGTATTCCAGAATTTGAGCATTTGTAGCTTTAGTAGCTTCATGTAGAGCTTTTTCGGCGTTGTCAATTATCAACTCTTCTCCGAACGCATTAATAAAGCTTTTTGTACGACCGGTAATATGGAATAAATAAGGCTTTGTTGAAGTAAATTCAATAGTATCTCCAATCATATAACGCCATAAACCACCATTGGTAGATATTACCAACGCATAATTTTGTCCTGTTTCGACTTCTTCTAAAGTCAAAGTTTTAGGATTTTCAGCATCCCATTCACTCATCGGGATGAACTCATAATAAATATTATTATCTAACATGAGAAGCATCTCTTTCGAATCGTTTGAGAATTGGACTCCGAAATAGCCTTCCGATGCGTTATATGTTTCCCAATAATACATATCGGGTTTATTGATCAATTTTCTGTATTGTTCTTCGAAAGGGTTAAAACTTACGCCTCCATGAAAGAAAACCTCTAAATTTGGCCACAGGTCAGCAAGTTCCTTTCCCGACTCCTCTCTGATTTTTTTTAATAATATGAACAACCAAGAGGGTACTCCCATAAAAGCTCTGACATCATTATTTATAGCGTATCGCGTCATAGCTTTCAGCTTGTCTTCCCAATCCGGTAATAAAGAAATACTTTCGGGAGTTCGGCTTCTTTTAGCCCAGAAATATACATTCTTTATGAGGATAGCGGAAATATCTCCTGTGAAAATTCCATCGCCGATATTATTTATCTGTTTACTGCCGCCAAGTATTAATGTTTTTCCGAAGAAAAATTTGGCGTTTTTATTAGCCTGAGCGTATATGGCGAGCATATGTTCGCCACATTTATAATGACCTTTTGTGAGTGATTCACTTGTAACAGGGATATATTTACTTTTGTCTTCAGTCGTTCCCGAAGACATTGCAAACCATTGCACGGGTTTATTCCATAGTATATTTTGCTTGTGTTCTACTAAGATTTTATCCAAATAAGGACGCAAATCTTCGTAATGAAATATTGGAACTCGTTTGCGGAAATCGTCTTTATTTTTTATAGAACCAAATCCAAATTGTTGACCGATGAAAGTGTTTTTTCCGTTTCGGATTAAATAATCAAGTATTTTTTCTTGAGTTC
>CALYRA010000239.1 GCA_945292135.1 uncultured Dysgonomonas sp. | reverse complement strand
CCTGCAATACAGACGAAGAATTACGAGAATGCCTAAAACCTGATACCGAAGTTGGATTAGACTTATGGAGAGACCTTGCCGGTCTGTTAGCGCCCAGTACAGAGATAGACAAATTGATAACAAGTATAGAAAGTGGGGATATTAAGGAAATAAGCGATATTAATAAAGTTTTTGAAGGATTACACAAGAATTACTATACTATCGAATGGACTTGGGCTTGGGATAAGATTAGAGAATATTTTAATTTATCATTGGACACAATTACAAAACAGGATGTGATTTTCATTATAAAAAAGTGGAAAGATGTTGTAGTTGAATTAGATCAAATGATATATGAAGATACTAAGAAAGAGTTTTCATTACCGACACATACCAGTTTTGGCGTTGATGGAAATAGTGTTGAACGAAAACAAGATTTTGAGCAAGTACGAGGCATATTTGAACAAAATCCATTTGTACAAGCTGTAATTGAACATATTAAAGTAAAGTCTGAACTTGGAAATAAAATGATTGAAAAGTTATCTTAATATAACATTTGAGTTTCTTATTTTATCAATTTTATTAACTTTTCAATTGTAAGTCCTTCGAAATTAGGGATTATTGCTTTGCATATTTTTTGTTCTTCCAATTGTTCCTTTGTCAAAGTTGTAGAAACTCCTATAACTGTCATCCCTGCTGAATGAGCTGCTTTTATACCTGCAATAGAATCTTCAAATACAATACAACTTAGAGGATCTTCATTTAATTTTTTTGCGCCCAGCAAAAAACAATCCGGACTTGGTTTACCATATTTAACATCTGATGCTGTGACGATAGTATCAAATAAATTATTAAAATGAAGCAATCTGTTTACAGCTTTCATTTTTGTATCCGTTGAACTCGTTACAAGACCAACTTTTACTCCATAATCTTTCAATAAATTGACAAATTTAATAGAACCGGCTATCTCTTGATAGTCCATATTTTCTTCAAAAGCATCTAATTTTTGAACCAAAATATCTTGTTCAGATTTAGGGATATCCGAAAAGTATTTTTTTAATATATTAGGTAATGTCGTTCCCTTTATTGATTTAGAAAAATTAGGAATATTCGGATAGTATTTTTTTCCGACTTCACCCCAAAATAAATCATATTGGATTTCCGTATCCAACATAACTCCATCCATATCAAAAAGAACACATGTTAACTTTTCCATTTCCTTAGCTTCTTACTATTTATTTATCTTTAACTTAGTATTGCAATGCAAGATAATCATAATCACTTATTATTTTATTAAGAAATAAAATATCTGCTCCATCATAAGTATAACCGGTCATTAATTTTATTTTTTGTGTTAATTTAGTTATAAAATATTCGCTATTTTTCATTTTATTATCTTCTACCATTGAACGAATAGTCTGAATGTCCCGATCTGATAATTTATCTAAGATATCATAATATGTAACTTTATAATCGTTACGAAAATCAAGTTCGGGGATTTTAAATTTAGCTTTCATTTTCAGGTCAATAACAGTCGTTTTTGCAACTAAATCCCCTACGCGTTGACCATTTTTTGTAGCGATAATGGATACTATTGCTACCATTGAGTTGAAAAGCCAAATATCAACAAGTTTGAATAGCCATCGAAGTAAATATGCCCCAAAAGATGGAGTGGTTCCATCTAAATTAACTACACGTATTTTGAATAACATTTTTCCGGGAGATTGTCCATTGTTTAATGTTTCAAACAATAGATCATAAAATAAAATTAATGAAGCTACAATTATATATAAAATTATATTAATAGAACTAATATTAAATAAAAAATTCGGATAATATAAAATATAAGAGATTCCTACCACAACAAGAATCAGGACTCCTATAATTAACCAATCAATAAAATAGGCTAGTACACGATACCCTAAACCGGCTGGTTCATAATCTATTGTAACGTTTTGTGTTGTTTGTACTTCTACTGACATATTTAACTATTAAAATTACAAGTTTATTACAAAATTAATTTTTTTTAATTATTATTGCCAATATATTCTGTATTTTTTATTTAATAGTTTATCTTTGCCCATATTTTATTACCAATACACAATCTGATTAATGAGAGAAGCTGCATTCATTAAATCCAATCGAGAGAAATGGAGTCGAATTGAAAGTGAGACTAATAAAAAAGAAATTTCCGCAGATACTTTGGCTGACAATTATATTGAATTGACTGATGACCTGTCTTATGCCAGGACTTTCTATCCAATGTCAAAAACTTTAAAATATCTAAATTGTTTGACGGGTCGGTATTTTACTGATTTATATAAATATCGTAAACATGAGAAAGGTAGATTTTTGAAGTTTTGGAAAATAGAGTTACCAATGATAATGTATAAATATAGAAAACAAATGTTGTATTCTTTTTTAGCTTTAGTCATTGGTATTTTAATTGGAGCATTTTCTCAGTCTCAGGATTCTGAATTCGCAAATTTAATACTTGGTACGGAATATGTAAACACAACTCTTGAAAATATAGAGAATGGTGATCCGATGGCTATATACAAAACTATGGACGAAGCTCCAATGTATTTCTTTATTTCTACCAACAATATTAAAGTAGCTTTTTATGCCTTTATATTAGGCATATTTTTTTCGATAGGAACTTATTGGATTATATTCACGAATGGCATCATGTTGGGAACATTTCAATATTTCTTTTTTGAACGGGATCTTTTTTGGACATCTTCAGCATCTATTTGGTTACATGGAACACTCGAAATATCAGCAATTATTATTGCGGGAGGAGCAGGTATAGCAATCGGTAACAGTATTTTATTTCCGGGAAGTTACAAACGAATCGAATCTTTGCAGCAAACAGCCTCGGATACCGTAAAAATAGTAGTGGGGTTAATACCTGTATTTTGTGTTGCTGCTTTTATTGAAAGTTTTTTGACAAGATTAACAGATGCTCCCATTATCTTTAATATAACAATTATTAGCTTATCAGCAATTTTTATAGTTTGCTATTTTTTCTATTATCCATATTTACTTAATAAAAAAATAAATGGAATCACAGCAAAAAATTAATTTATTAAGGGTAAGAGACTTTACCTCAAATTTTAGTACAATTATTGAATTTACAAAACAAAATTATTCAAACATATTGAAAGGAATATGTTATGTAATAATTCTTGGAGCTGCTGTTGCATATTTTTATGCAGATATGAATACTAAAGTCACAAATATTCACGAAGTATTGGCAATTTACACAAGTTGGAAATTTCGATTAGGATTAATAACTTCATGTCTGATCTCATTAGTCATTGATACATTTGTCATTTGCTATATCGGTAAGTATAATGAATCTGATAATGGAATAGTAAATATCTCATCGGTTTGGAAAAAAGTTAGTCAAGTCATTATTCCTTTATTGGGTTATGGTATTATATATGGTATTATAGTTTCATTTGGTTTTATACTATGTCTTATACCCGGTATTATTGTGGCAATATTTTTCATATTCTATTCATACATATATGTTGTAGAAAAATTGTCTTTAGTTGATACTTTCAAACGAAGTTGGAAATTAGTAAAAGATAGTTGGTTTACTATATTTGGCGTGCAATTATTCATTCGAATAGCATATGCTATAATAAGTTTTCTTTTTAGTATTTCATTCCTTTCTTTACGCGAAATAGGAATTACTTCAGGTATAGAATTTTTAAGCGGAGATATTT
>CALYRA010000238.1 GCA_945292135.1 uncultured Dysgonomonas sp. | reverse complement strand
ACATAATCAAATTGTTATTATGTTTATTATTGATTATTGGTTTATTTTTCAATCCACATGTAATTCGTTGGTTGATCTTGAAGATTTTTCGTTTGCCGTTTTTAAAACGTTGGTATAAAAACGCGCAAAAAGCGGTGGATGACTTAATCATTACTTCTAAGGAAATAAAGGGAAAGAAGGTTTCTTTTTGGTTTCCTCTTATTATAGCCACTATATTGTCTTGGTGTTCGCGTTATCTCGTCGTAAATGCTATCTTTATAGCTTTCTTTCCGGTAAGTAGTAATTTGCTGATATTTGCCCGACAATTTATTATGTGGATTGTCATGGTAATAAGTCCCACGCCGGGAGGTAGTGGGTTTAGTGAATTTATATTTGGAGAATATCTTGGAGAATTTATACCTTTAAAAGGTATGAAACCAGTAATTATATTGTTGTGGAGACTTCTCACATATTACAATTATTTATTTGTCGGTGCTTTGATCCTACCTCGTTGGGTAAAAAAATCTTTTTGGAAAAATAATCAGAAATAGTAATGAGAAAAGAAGTTTTATTGATTTTGGCATATCTATTCATTCTAATATTCAGGATGTCTGCTCAGGTAGCAGAAAAAGATATATACAGTACGAAAATGCGACGCTATATAAAAACTGTCGTTATTTTGCCAAAGGGTTATAATGCTGATTTGGATAAGAAATATCCTGTTGTTTATCTTCTTAATGGATATGGCGGAAATCATCTGACATTTATCAATAATGTTAAAAAGACATTAGCTGAAGATGCGACAAAGTTGAATATGATTTTTGTTTGTCCCGATGGTCAGAATAGTTGGTATTGGGATAGTCCGATAGATCCGTCTTTTCAATTTGAGACTTTTGTAAGTTCCGAACTTGTCAATTATATTGATACAAATTATAAAACGAAAAGAGAAGCTAACGGCAGAGCTATTACCGGATTTAGTATGGGTGGTCATGGAGGATTATGGTTAGGAATTAATCATCCGGATATTTTTGGAGCTTGTGGATCAATGAGTGGGGGAGTAGATATTCGTCCATTTCCCAATAATTGGGATATGAAAAAACGGTTGGGGGAATATGCGACAAATAAAAGAGTTTGGGACAAACATACTGTAATAAATCAATTGGATAAAATAAAACCCAACACTTTGGCAATTATATTTGATTGCGGTACAGAGGATTTTTTCTTTCAAGTGAATGAAAATTTACACGCGAAGATGTTGGAAAAGAAAATTCCGCATGATTATACGGTACGTCCGGGAAAACATGATGGCGCATACTGGAATAATGCATTAGATTACCAATTACTATTTTTTTATAAATTCTTTAACAAGTGAAAAATATAATTTTATCTGATAATCAGGATATAACTTGCATAGGAATGGAGTTCCTTTTAAGGCAGTTTTCAAAAGATATCTCTATTGAATATACGAGTAACAAAACAGAGATAATAAGCTGTTTGAAGGAACATCCCTTTTCACTTGTTATATTGGATTATACATTTTCTAATTTTGGAAGCGTGGATGAACTATTGATATTAAATCAACGTTTTGAAAATGCTCATTGGTTATTATTTTCAGAAGATTTGAGCGGGGATTTTTTGCGTAGAATATTATTCAGTAGTAATGCCTTTAGCGTTGTATTGAAAACTTCTGAATTAGATGAAATAAATACCGCTCTCAAACATGGTTTAAGAAATGAACGTTATATTTGCGGGAAAGTCGCAAACCTGCTTATTTCAAATAGAACAATACATGATAATGTAAAAGAGGTTTTGACTGTTAAGGAAAAAGAAATTCTGAAAGAAATCGCTTTAGGTAAAACTACTAAAGAAGTCGCAGCAGGACAAAATTTAAGTTTTCACACTATAAATACTCATCGCAAGAATATTTTTCGAAAACTGGATGTTAATAATATACAGGAAGCCATTAAATACGCAGTACGCGCAGGAATTATAGATGTTGCCGATTACTATATCTAAGTAACATGATGAAAATAACATTATTCATTTATATTTATATGAGTTTGGTATGGACGCTTCTGGTTGATTGATTTGTTTTTCCTTTCAAAAGAACCTATATAAAATAAAAAAGATGTTCCATATTGAAACATCTTTTTATTTTGTAATGTGATTGATTATATCATTTCTTCTGAATAATATCCATCGTGTCTGAAGCAATCATAAATTCTTCATCCGTAGGAACTACCATCACAGTTACTTTTGAATTTTCAGTACTGATAATACCTTCTTCTCCTATTGCCTGATTGTTCTTATCTTTATCAAGTTCGATACCCATAAATTCCATATCTGTACAAACTATTTCACGAGTGATAGCATGGTTTTCCCCGATACCACCTGTAAATACCAGAATGTCAACGCCACCCAATGCAGCAGCATACGAACCTATATACTTTTTAATACGGTATTCAAATACATCAAAGGCAAGTTTAGAACGCTCATTTCCAGCACGCATGGCGGATTGTACTTCTCGCATATCGGACGAAACTCCTGATAAACCGAGCAATCCACTATGCTTGTTTACGAGAGTATTGATAGTCTGAGGTCCTATATTCTCTTTTTCCATGATGAAAGATATGACGCCGGCGTCAAGATCTCCGGCTCGGGTTCCCATTAACAGACCTTCTACAGGAGTCATACCCATTGAAGTGTCGACAGATCCCCCATCTTTAATCGCTGCAATAGATCCTCCATTACCAAGATGACATGAAATAATACGCTGTTTTTCGTAAGGAACGCCAAGAATTTCGCAACAACGGTGAGACACATAGCGGTGACTTGTTCCATGAAATCCGTAACGGCGTATTGCGTATTTCTCGTATAATGAATAAGGCAAGCCGTACATATAAGCTTTAGCAGGCATTGTTTGATGGAAGGCAGTATCGAATACGCCAACCTGAGGTATATCTCCCATCAATTCTTTGACAGCATATATTCCAGCCAGATTAGGCGGATTGTGTAATGGAGCAAGTTCTATACAGGCTTCCATTTCTTTTATTATTTCATCATTGATAGTAACGCTACTATTGAACTTTTCTCAGACATGAACCACGCGATGTCCTACAGCGTCAATTTCTTTCAGCGATTTAATGCATCCGTATTTTTCACTGGTCAATACGCCTAATATATATTCGATACCGGATTGATGTTCCAATATTTCGCCTTCAAGTACGACTTTATCGCCATTTGGAAGAGGGAACTTGAGAAATGAACCTTTTAATCCGATTTTCTCAATGCCACCCTGAGCTATGACAGTATTGCTTTCCATATCGAAAAGCTTATATTTTATAGAAGAACTTCCGCAGTTCAGTACTAATATTTTCATTTCTTTAATTTAAATTGTTTGGTCCAACGATTTTGCCATTTTCATCATAAATATAAAATCCTCTTCCGGCTGATACTCCATATTGTTTTGAACGATATAGACGCCATAAAACAGGAGAGGCTTTATATTTCTTGTCGCCGTAGTCGTGAAACATATCTTCCATAAGCATCACTATTTTCTCAATGCCAATAATGTCGGCAACCTCGAAAATTCCATATCTCTGACCATATATAATTGTAAATTCTTTGTCGATTTCTTCCATCGACGCAACATTTTCGAGCCATATCTGACAAGCTTCATTGAGCATGATTGTCAATATGAGCATACTTACAAACCCGCTGCTTTCGAGTACTTCGATAGG
>CALYRA010000237.1 GCA_945292135.1 uncultured Dysgonomonas sp. | reverse complement strand
ACAGACGCTGCATGGTCATCTAAAAACATGTTTGTACTTGGAGTCGTTATCATCCTATTTATGGTCTTACACTTATTCCAATTTTGGTACAAAATGCAATTTGCAGAATTAATGCATTGGGATAACGCAGTTGCTCACGGATCAATTCTTGTTTTCGAATTATTCAAAAATCCTGTTTATGTAATTATCTATTTAGTAGCATTAATTGCATTATGGCTGCACCTATCTCACGGCGTTTGGAGTATGTTCCAAACTACAGGTCTTAATGGACGTACATGGTCACCGCGAATCAAGGCTATTGCACATATATTCGCAACGATTATTGTGATCGGCTTTGCCGCTGTTCCCGTTCTCGTATATGCAAAATCTCTTATGGGTGCAATCTAAAGGATTAATTCCTAGCATTTAATTATTAAAGACTAAAAAGAAAAAAATAGATATGGCAACTATTCTAGATCCGAAAAAAGATTCTAAAATTCCCGATGGGCCATTAGCTCAGAAATGGACAAATTATAAAGATCATCAGAAGTTGGTGAATCCTGCCAACAAACGTCGTCTCGACGTAATTGTAGTAGGTACGGGACTGGCAGGAGCGTCTGCTGCCGCTTCCCTTGGTGAAATGGGATTTAATGTCCTCAACTTCTGTATTCAAGATTCACCTCGCCGCGCGCACTCTATTGCTGCGCAAGGTGGTATCAATGCAGCTAAAAACTATCAAAATGATGGTGACTCCGTTTACCGTCTTTTCTATGATACAATCAAAGGTGGTGACTATCGCGCTCGCGAATCGAATGTATATCGTCTTGCCGAAGTAGCAAATAGCATCATCGACCAGTGTGTAGCGCAAGGAGTTCCTTTCGCTCGTGAATATGGAGGTTTGCTTGATAACCGTTCATTTGGTGGAGCTCAAGTATCCCGTACATTCTATGCTAAAGGTCAAACAGGGCAACAATTATTATTAGGAGCATATTCCGCGCTTAGCCGTCAAGTAAAAAAAGGAAGTGTAAAACTTTACACTCGTTACGAAATGGTAGAACTTGTACTTATCAAGGATAATGATGGAGTAGAACGCGCGCGCGGTATTATAGCACGTAACCTTGTAACCGGTAAACTGGAACGTTTTTCAGCGCACGCAGTTGTAATCGGTACAGGCGGATATGGCAATACGTTCTTCCTTTCTACTAACGCAATGGGCTCAAACGGGTCAGCCGCTATTCAGGCATACAAAAAAGGCGCTTATTTCGCAAACCCTTGTTTCGCTCAAATTCACCCGACTTGTATTCCCGTACATGGCGAGTTCCAATCAAAATTGACTTTAATGTCCGAATCGCTTCGTAACGACGGACGTATTTGGGTTCCCAAAAAGAAAGAAGACGCCGAAGCTATCCGCGCGGGAAAACTAAAACCGACTCAAATAAAAGAAGAGGATAGAGATTATTATCTCGAAAGACGTTATCCCGCATTTGGTAACCTTGTACCTCGTGACGTTGCATCTCGCGCAGCGAAAGAACGTTGTGATGCCGGATTTGGCGTAAACAATACAGGGTTAGCTGTCTATCTTGACTTTTCCGACGCTATCAATCGTCTTGGAAAAGATGTAGTGGCGGCAAAATACGGAAACTTATTCCAAATGTATGAGAAAATTGTTGATGACAATCCATACGAAACACCAATGATGATTTTCCCTGCTATTCACTACACGATGGGAGGTATTTGGGTTGATTATGAATTGATGACTTCTATTAAGGGTCTGTTTGCAATCGGTGAAGCGAACTTCTCAGACCATGGCGCCAATCGTCTTGGAGCATCAGCGTTGATGCAAGGTCTTGCTGATGGATATTTCGTATTACCATACACTATCCAGAACTATTTGGCTGATCAAATTACAGTCCCTCGTTTTAGTACTGATTTACCAGAATTTAAGGAAGCTGAAGATTCAATTAAAGAGAAGATTGCTAAATTAATGAGCATAAAAGGAAACCGCTCTGTTGATTCTATTCACAAAGAACTTGGATTAATTATGTGGGACTTTGTAGGGATGGCTCGTACAAAAGAATCCCTTACAAAAGCAATCGAAGATTTGCAAAAAATCAAAAAAGAATTCTGGTCGAATGTTCGTATACCCGGAGAAGCAAATGATTTGAATGTTGAACTTGAAAAAGCGATACGTCTTGCGGACTTTATCGAAATTGGCTTGTTGATGGCGTATGATGGATTGAATCGTAACGAATCTTGTGGAGGACACTTCCGCGAGGAATATCAAACTCCTGAAGGAGAAGCTATGCGTGATGATGAAAACTATTCATATGTTTCTTGTTGGAAATATCAAGGAGACGAAGCTCCGGAACTTGTGAAAGAGCCTCTTGATTATGAATTCGTTGTAAGACAACAAAGAAACTACAAGTCTTAATATTCTTGTCAACTCAAAAAAAGAAAAACAATGGATAAAACAATTAATATAACCGTAAAAGTTTGGCGTCAAAAAGGTCCCAAAGTAAAGGGAACTTTTGAATCATATCCGCTAAAAAATATTTCGATAGATAGTTCATTCCTTGAAATGCTTGATATATTAAACGAACAATTGGTCAATGATGGAAAAGAACCAATCGTATTTGACCACGATTGTCGTGAGGGAATTTGCGGAATGTGTAGTCTTTATATCAACGGACATCCTCATGGACCGGATGAAGATGTTACGACTTGTCAATTACATATGCGTAAGTTCAAAGACGGAGAGACTATTACTATTGAACCTTGGCGTTCGGCAGGATTTCCCGTTATCAGAGATCTAATGGTAGACCGAAATGCTTTTGACAAAATCATACAAGCCGGAGGTTTCGTTAACGTAAATACCGGAGGAGTACCTGATGCAAATGCGATTCCTATTCCAAAACCTGATGCTGATGAAGCAATGGATTCAGCTTCCTGTATTGGCTGTGGAGCATGTGTCGCTGCATGTAAAAATGGTTCAGCTATGCTGTTTGTATCTGCAAAAGTAAGCCAATTAGCACTTTTACCTCAGGGACGTGTCGAAGCTGCAAAACGCGCTAAGTCTATGATCGCTAAAATGGATGAATTAGGATTTGGTAACTGTACTAATACGGCTGCATGTGAAGTTGAATGTCCTAAAAGCGTATCAATAAGTAATATTGCCCGTTTGAATCGTGAATTCTTGAAAGCTAAATTCAAAGACTAATATTATAATTATAATATCAAAATAAAACAGTCTGATTCCATTGAATCAGACTGTTTTATTTTAGTAAATGTTAAAACGTAACATAACATATCTTTTGTTTTTATTTATTATACCGGTCTCCATACCTAACATATCTATCAAATGAATAGATGAACAAAAGAAGGGTATCATTGAATCCTTTGAATCAACACCTTATTTATCAGTTTTATTTTATAATATTTTTGTCATCATCAATAATTCTTGGGAATAATTTCTGATTGTAATCTCTTTTTTAATATGCGAAATAATGATTTATTCACCTAAGAACATTTTATCTTTTGATTGATTTTTAGATTTTTGAGTAACAACCATTACTACGGAAATTATGATAAGTATAATACCAATCAAACTATTAATACTGAAAGGTTCGGAAAAGTAAATAATTCCGATACTTACCGCGACAAGAGGTTCCATAGAACCAAGTATAGACGTTGTGGTTGATCCTACAAGCTTTATGGCTAATACTAAAGTAAAATCAGAAACAACTGTAC
>CALYRA010000236.1 GCA_945292135.1 uncultured Dysgonomonas sp. | reverse complement strand
TAAGGTACGATTTCTGTTTTTCTCGGAAAGCGTCGGATTATCGGTTTTAGTATTTTTAAGGCTTAAGCCTGCTTCGGCATAACCATTTATATTTAGTTTGACCCCTCCGGGACCGAAAATGCGATCAAGTGAACCTGTATTAACTTGGACATTTTTCAGAAAAAAATTATCTTTTCGCTCACTCCTCGGGATTTGAATACCAATTGCATTTTTTCTACGGAAATATTTATTCATTGACTGCCGGAGCAAATAATTACTGTACTCCTCTCTGGTCATCACATAAGGCGATACGATCTCCTGTTCTCCAAATTTCGTTCTGAATACATATTGGTTCGTCTTTTCGTCATATTCTATATATGTATTCATATTTTGTGGATCTTTCAAATCAATCGGCGTCGATTGATTTATATCCTCATAAGTTATTATTTGGGATTTCTTCACAGGGAATTTAGGCTGCTCTTGTTGTGGAATTATAGTATCCTGAGAAACCGTCAAATCAATTTTTTCACCTAGTACAATATTTAGCATTCTCCTGCCAATATTGGTAGAATATAAACTAATCGAACAAATCGAAAATATCGTAATAGATAAATATTTTATATGCTTTTTCAATTCTGTGAAAGAGATTTAATCTAATAACTCTTCTTTTCAGCTTCAATCGCTACAACATTTTCAATGCAGCCTTGATAATTTCTTCTACCGTACTTTCTGAACTATCTTTCAATATCTTGGTCACAACTTTTTGAGAAGCTTGTTGATTAAAACCTAACATCACTAATGCTGCAATAGCTTCCTCTCCTACCGGGTTACTTGCTCCGACGAATGACGTGTCATGTTCGACACCATCCATTTTGATCTTATCTTTTAAGTCTATTATTACACGCTGAGCGGTTTTCAAACCTATACCTTTTACCGACTTCAATACATCTACGTTTCCGGATGTAAGTACATTAACCAATTCCTGAGTTGTCAAAGACGATAATATCATACGTGCTGTATTGGCGCCTATACCGGACACGCTTATCAGATGAATAAATAATTCCCGCTCATATTTATCATAAAAACCGAATAGATTATGGGTATCTTCTCGTATGACTTCGTAGATAAAAAGTTTGGTTTTGTTTTGTCCCGAAAGTTTGGTATATGTATTGAGTGATATATTTATTAGATATCCGATTCCGCCTGTTTCGATAGTAGCTGATGCCGGCGTCAGTTCAATAATATCTCCTTTTATGTAATCAATCATTATTTTAGGCTTATTTGTATACTGGTAACTCTTTATTCATAACGTAATTAATTTGAAAAAAGTATATTTTTAGAATAGGTATTTCTTTATCAAATCTTCAAACTATTACGTACAGCGATTAATCTTTATAACCAACAAAGATATTACTTTTTGAATTAGTTTTTATTATCTTTGTTTAAGGTTCTAATATTATTCAAGTAAAAAATTATATAATAATGGATATTAAGAAAGTCAAAAACCCGTTAAATAAACTGATGCAAGATCGTCGTTCGATAAGAAAATACGACCCATCTGTCAAAATCAGTAAAGAAGAAATGTCAAATATAATTCAGGATGCAATGACTGCCCCTTCCGGGTTTAATCTTCAACCATGGAGGTTTGTCGTTGTTGATTCTGACGAAGGAAAAGAATTAATAAAACCTTATATGACATTCAATCAAATACAACACGAAACATCTTCGGCTATCATTGTCGTATTTATAGATAACAATTCGATTGAAAAAATAGATGATATCCTAGCTGCCGAAGTAAAATATAAATTAAGAGATGAAGAAACTAAAGAGAAACTTTCATCTCGTATTAAAACATATCGTGCCGATTATTCGCCTGAAAGATTACTTCTCTCTCAAATGCTTGATTGCGGACTTATTTGTATGCAATTGATGCTATCTGCAAAAGCGTATGGATATGACACAAATCCTATCGGAGCGTTTGACCGTGAAAATTTTGCTAATGCCATTGGTATGGATAAAGACCGTTATTTTCCTGCCCTTGTCATTTCGATAGGCAAAGCTGCGGAAGAAGGAAACGATACGACGCGGTTCTCGGTAAATGAGGTCACGCAATGGAAATAATTTATAATAAATTTAATATATGAAAAAGACATTCTTAATTTTATTTACATTTACAATAATAGTCTCAATGATAAATGCTCAAAATCCATTTTTGGAAAAATATAATACACCACACGGAACACCACCGTTTAACAAAATAAAAAATGAACATTACGAGCCTGCAATAGACAAAGGTATAGAAGAGCATAATGCAGAAATCGGTAATATCTTAAATACAAAAACGATTCCATCTTTTGAAAATACGATCTTACCTTTCGCTCAATCCGGTGAAACCCTATCTAAAGTAACGTCCGTATTTTTCAATTTATTGAGTTCAGAATCGAATGACGAAATGTTAGAAATTGCGCAACGAATACAGCCAAAATTATCACAACATTCGAACGAAGTTATATTGAATGAAGGTCTATTTCAAAAAATAAAAATTGTATATGACAAGCGTTTCGATTCGAACCTTACGCATGAACAAATTCGTCTGATTGAAAAGATATATGAGGAATTTGAAAACGGAGGAGCGACATTATCCGGAGATAAAAAAGAAAAATACAAAGAATTGTCAGCAAAATTAAGCCAATTGACTCTGACATTTGGACAGAACGTATTAAAGGAAACCAATAAATTCGAGATGCTTTTAACTGACAAAGCTGATTTGACAGGATTGCCAGAAAACGTACTTGACGCTGCTAAAGAAAAAGCTAAAAGCAAAGGCAAAGATGGTTGGATGTTTGATCTTTCAGCACCCAGCTATATTGCTTTCATGAAATATTCTGACCATCGTGATCTGCGTGAAAAATTATATATACCCTACAACACAAAATGTATAAAAGGGAGCGAATTTGACAACAAAGAAAATGTAAAGGAAATTACTAAAACACGTCTTGAAATTGCTAATTTATTAGGGTATCCCGATTATGCAACTTATGTGCTAAAGAATAAAATGGCTAAAGATAAAAAAACCGTTTACGGATTATTAGATCAATTATTTGACGCATATGCTGAAGCTGCCCGAAAAGATGTTGCTGCCGTACAGGATTACGCAATCAAATTGGAGGGGAAAGATATCAAATTACAACCTTGGGATTGGTCGTATTATTAGGAAAAACTAAAAGACGCACAATATCAAGTCAATGATGAATTAGTACGCCCATATTTCGAATTGGAAAACGTAAAAAAAGGCGTATTCGGATTAGCTACAAAATTATATGGAATCTCTTTTAAAAAGAATCAACAAATACCTGTTTACCATCCTGAAGTAGAAGCTTTTGATGTATTAGATGAAAATGGAAAATATTTAGCAGTTCTATTTACAGACTTTCATCCTCGTTCAGGAAAAAGGCAAGGCGCTTGGATGACAGAGTTTAAAGGTCAGTATATAAAAGATGGAGAAGATTCTCGTCCGCATGTTTCTATAGTAATGAATTTTACCCGTCCAACTGAAACAGAACCGGCATTACTTACATTCGATGAAGTAGAAACATTTTTACACGAATTCGGACATTCGCTTCATGGTATGCTTACAAGATGTAATTACGAATTACTTTCAGGCACAAATGTCGAACATGATTTTGTAGAACTTCCATCTCAAATAATGGAAAATTGGTTAACTCAAAAAGAATATTTGGACGGTTTCGCTA
>CALYRA010000235.1 GCA_945292135.1 uncultured Dysgonomonas sp. | reverse complement strand
TACAATTGATGGCGATAATAATAAGGTTCTCTATTCGGTTGCATTATTGCCCATTCGGGATGCTTTTCGAATAATTCACTTTTTGGGTTTACCATCTCTGGTTCTACCCATAGACCGAATTTGATGCCTGCGTCTTCGGCTGATTTTACGAGTCCGGGTATTCCGTTCGGCAGTTTATTTCTTGTTGGTTCCCAATCTCCCAACGCTCTTCTGTCGTCAAATCTTGGGTATTTATTGCCGAACCATCCGTCGTCAAGCAGAAACATATCAACTCCAAGTTCTTTTGCTTCACGCATCCAATCTCCCAATATTTTTTCATCAAAGTCAAATCCTGTCGCTTCCCAATTATTTAACAATGTAAGTCGGTCGGCTTGCCCATCCTTAATCTGATATTTAAGTGCCCACGCATGTATATCACGACTTGCTTTTCCCGTTCCGTTGTAACTTAACGTAAAAATAAATTCGGGAGTTTTAAATATTTCATTAGGATTTAATTCATAAGTAGACGCATAGGGATTTATTCCTGAAATAATACGTAAATTATTTATATTATCAACTTCGAATGTAAAACGAAAGTTACCAGTCCAACCGATAGTACCAAGTAAAA
This sequence comes from uncultured Dysgonomonas sp., assembly GCA_945292135.1. Taxonomy (GTDB): domain Bacteria; phylum Bacteroidota; class Bacteroidia; order Bacteroidales; family Dysgonomonadaceae; genus Dysgonomonas. Next base: position 3,143 of record CALYRA010000235.1, on the reverse strand, counting down.
CTTTTCCTTGATTTTCCTTTATTTCTTGTTCAAATCCTAATTGGAAAAATGGATAAGCTTGCATTGCCGCGCGAGAACCAAGTTTTGTATCAATCAACTTTTTTCCAAATTTTAGTTCTTGTGTGCTGAGCCGAACTTCTTTTGCCCAATCTCCGCTATATTCATTCAAAAAATATTTAGGGCTTTCAAAATAAAGCATCGAAGATGCGTACTTGCTTATTTTTACAGGTTGTTTTTCGTTATGCTTTATTTCAGTCCACGATTTTATAACATTCTCTTTAGCAAAACTCATATAATGCAAAGTCACTTCGACAGGATATTTATCATCCGAAAGCTTTATGATAGTTTCTTTTGCGTTTCCATCTATATTTTTCACTTCATGAGATTTATAATAAAGGTATGATGTCATATTGCCATCGGCATGCTGTATCGCAAAGGCAGGTTCGAAATAATCTTCGCCTCCGGATACGGAATACGCTTCCCATCCGCGCGTCGAAATAGCGGCGTCGCTACCGGGACGTTTTAAATAAGGATTTAATAATTGTACATCCGATTCTTCTAATAGCTTCTCGCCAAAGTAAACCTGATATAGTCTACCATTCGGAGCTGTCTTGAGAATGAGGTCGGTTTCATTTGTCGAAATTTTGATAGTCGTTTGCTGAGCATTCGCATTCATAAATGTCGCAATTAAAAATAAGAGTGGAATTAAAACGTTTTTCATGATAATATGATTTGATAAATATTTTTACAAAATTCTATATTTCAAAAATTAATCGATGCGGAAAATTCTAAAGTAAAGGGACGTATATATTTTCCTGCCATCCATGTATTTTTAAATCGGCCGGCTTCATCTTTCTGAATTAATTCAGACCCTGCTATCGTTCCCGTAGCGCCTGTCTGGTTCAAAAAATTGATTACAGTAGCTCCAATACTCAATTTGTCATTTACTTTATAATTAACTCCTCCAAAGGTTTCCCAATGTCCATTAAAATAAAGAGCATTACTCAGATTTGCATACGTTTTGCTAAAATAACGGAAACTTGTCCAGATATTTATTTTATTTGCGATAAGATAGCTTGGGTCAATTTCGATCAAAACTTCCGGAATTTCAGTTACATTATTACCTGTTGCGTTAATACTCTTGCTTGTCCCATCCGAAAAGGTAACTGTAGTTTCGAATTTCTCATAAGTTGGTTTTTGATAAGTAAATAAGAAATGTAAGTTAAAATCTTTAATCGGGTTCAATACCGCATCTGTTGTCCAACCTATTGTTTTAATGTCATAGTTAAAAGCCGAAGCCATTGTTTCGCTATTGCCCGGATTAGGATGACTAATATTCACCACGGTTCGATTATTCGTTTTGCCAATGTAAGATATTAGAGATGTCAAACTAATCCAATCATTGTTGAAAAAAATTCCCGCGCGTCCCAATATAATTTGCGTCTGTTTGGTGGATGGATAATCCGGTGTCGCATAATCTTCCAGACGAGGGCGACGCGTTACCATTGTTCCATCCGCAGTTAAACCGAGATTATCTGTCAAATGGTATGTACCTGTTACTGCAAAAGCATAGTTCAGATAATCCCCTTTAAAATCCAAAGGTTCAATTTTTTTACCATTTTCGGGATTTATTGCTCCAATATGAAAGTTATCAAAGCGTTTATATGGAAGATTTTTTCCCCTGTACCTATAATATTCTGCCCGAGCTCCTAAATAGATATTCAACTTATCTGTTATATCCCAGTTATCGGTCATATATAGTGCCAATTTATTTTCGTTTCCATCATAATATTCATTACCCCCGTGATTCATTGCGTAATTAACTACTTGTTTGCCTTTTTCTTCATGTGAGAGTAAAGTCGGGTATTCCTTTACATCATGATCGAAACGTATCGTATTTGACCAGTAAATGACATTATAATACCACTCATTGAAACCTAATCTTAATTTATGATCTGATATCGTTTTATATAATTCCGAAGTAATCATTGCGGATTTAATATCGCCATAATGGAAACTGATGATTCTGTTTTGCTTCATCCCCGTGAACCTCTCATTTGTTCCATTTAAATAATAAATATAAGCATCCGGGTCACTTTCCGTACCTTCTTCAAAACCATTATTCACCTTATTAATTGAAGGAGCGCCTATCCAAAGATAGCTATTATGAGATTGCATAATTTTAGCATTAAATTTCCATTCCAAACTGTTTTCGAACGTATAATTCATATTCAACATCAGTTCATTTCCCCTATTCTGGGATTCATCGTTTACGCCTACATCCGAAACTTTTCCACTACGCATATCAAGCGTTTGAAAACGACCATCAATCGGGACATAAGAACTTGTTCCCAACGAGAAACCCGGAACTTCTTTGACGCTGCCATCCCCAACGTATATAAACGGCGCCATTTCGACAACCTGTTCCAAACGGCGTGAATTGGAATATTTATATTGTAAGCTTATTTGTCCTCTCTCGCCCAATTTTCGGGTAATGGCGGCTTTATATAATTGAGTTCGGTCTACATAATTTGTAAAACGCAGTTTGAAATTGCCGGGATCGAAGTTCTGATAAATACTTCCGGCAAAAAGCCAATCCTTACTTATGGCGCCCGAAGTTCCTAAATCGAAACGTTGCAAACCATAATGATTAGTATTATAATTAAAAAGACCTTGAAAGTTATCGGTTCCTCTATTAGAAACCGAGTTAACTGCATAAGCAATATTTCCTGTAGCGATTGCAGTTTCATTGATTTGCATTAATCCAATTTTTTTCATACTGGCATCAGCGCGCCAATGAGTAGAAAGACCTTGTACTACAGAAGAGTATACCGCAGGCAAACCATTTTCATATACACTTACGTCTTCACTTGGCAATCCAATAGATATTTGTCGGGGACCATTAGCGTTTGAAGCGTTTAACATTACATTACGGTCACTTTCTTTCGGTTTAGTTTTAATAGAATCTGAAGTTTGTTTATCTTGCGCGGAAAGACCTACAAAGAAATTTGATAAACTAAAAATTAATAATAATTTAAATAATAATATTAAAAATAATTAATATATATATTTTATTTATAATTTATATTAATAAATTTTTAAATAAATTTATTTATTAAATTATTTATTTAAATAATATTTTT
>CALYRA010000234.1 GCA_945292135.1 uncultured Dysgonomonas sp. | reverse complement strand
AAACCGCATACAAAAGATTTCGTAGCCTTGACTAAGAATCTGCAAATAGCTGATAAAAAGATACTTCTTGTTTTGCCAAGTCAAAATAAAAACGTATATTTGTCGGCTCGTAATTTACAAAAAGTAAATATTGTAAGCGCTTCTGAAATAAATACTTATGCAGTTATGAATTGCTCAAGTATTGTTATGGTTGAATCTTCGGTTGCAATTATTGATAACCTTTTAAAAGCATAAGGAGGTAAAAAGATGGGAATTTTAATAAAACCAATTCTAACAGAAAAACAAACAGCGATTACAGATAAATATCCTAATCGTTATGGTTTTCGTGTTTCTCCTGAAGCAAACAAGGCTGAAATAAAGAAAGCTGTTGAAGAAATTTACGGTGTAAAAGTTCAATCAGTAAATACGATGAACTATGCAGGTAAAAAGAAAAGCCGCTTTACAAAATCAGGAGTTATCACTGGTAAGACAAAAGCTTATAAAAAAGCAGTAATTACATTAAAAGAAGGAGAAGTAATTGACTTCTTTAGTAATATCTAAATAAAAAATGGCAGTACGTAAATTAAAGCCCACAACACCGGGGCAGAGACACAAGATTATTGGTACATTTGAAGAAATCACTGCGAGTGTACCAGAAAAATCTCTTGTAGTTGGTAAAAGAGCATCAGGTGGTCGTAACAATACAGGTAAGATGACAATGCGTTATCTTGGTGGCGGTCACAAGAGAAAATACAGATTAATCGACTTCAAGAGAACAAAAGACGGAATTCCCGCTACAGTGAAATCTATCGAATACGACCCGAACCGTTCGGCTCGTATTGCTTTATTGTATTACGCTGATGGAGCAAAAGCATATATGTTAGCTCCGCAAGGTTTGGAAGTAGGTCAGACAGTGATGTCAGGGGCAGAAGCAGCGCCTGAAGTAGGTAATGCGCTTCCTTTGGTAAATATTCCAATCGGTACAGTAATTCACAACGTGGAATTACGTCCCGGACAAGGAGCTAAAATGGTTCGTTCAGCAGGAGCATTTGCGCAATTGGTTTCTCGAGAAGGAACATATGCAGTTATCAAAATGCCTTCTGGCGAAACACGTAAGATTTTGTCAACATGTAAAGCGACAATAGGTAGCGTTGGTAACTCAGATCATGCTTTGGAAAAATCAGGAAAAGCTGGACGCTCTCGTTGGCTTGGTCGTCGTCCTCACAACCGTGGTGTGGTAATGAACCCAGTCGATCACCCAATGGGTGGTGGTGAAGGTCGTGCTTCAGGAGGACATCCAAGATCTCGTACAGGTGTATATGCTAAGGGTCTTAAGACAAGAGCTCCTAAGAAACACTCTTCTAAGTACATAATTGAGAGAAGAAAGAAATAATCTGATTTAATAAAGAAATAAAATATGAGTCGTTCGTTAAAAAAAGGTCCATATATTAATGCAAAGCTTGAGAAAAAGGTTTTGGCTATGAATGAGTCAGGCAAAAAAGCTGTAGTTAAAACATGGGCAAGGGCTTCGATGATATCTCCTGATTTTGTAGGACACACAATCGCTGTTCACAACGGAAATAAATTTATTCCTGTATATATTACAGAGAATATGGTAGGACACAAACTCGGAGAGTTTGCTCTTACACGTACATTCCGTGGACATGGAGGTAATAAGAAAAAATAACCAGAGCAGAAGCCACTAATAAAATAAAAAGAAACAGTAAAAATGGGTGCAAGAAAAAGAATAACAGCTGAAAAGAGAAAAGAAGCTAAAAAAGCAGCCTTTTCGGCAAAGTTGAACAATGTTCCGACTTCGCCACGAAAAATGCGCCTTGTAGCAGATATGGTTCGTGGAATGGAAGTGTTCAGAGCTCTAGGTGTTTTGAAGTATTCAAACAAGGAAGCTGCTGCAAGAATCGAAAAATTACTACGTTCTGCCATCGCAAATTGGGAAGCTAAAAATGAACGTAAAGCAGAAAGCGGAGAGTTATATATATCAATATTACAAGTAGATGGAGGAGCGATGTTGAAAAGACTTCGTCCTGCACCACAAGGTAGAGGGTACAGAATACGTAAACGTTCTAACCATGTGACTCTTCACTTAGATACAATAACCAATGATAATCAAAATTAATAAAAGCAAATGGGACAAAAAGTAAATCCGATAGCAAATCGTTTAGGTATCATCCGTGGATGGGATTCTAATTGGTATGGAGGTAAGAATTACGGAAATACGCTTTTAGAAGATAGTAAAATTCGTAAATATCTAAATGCCCGACTTGCTAAAGCTAGCGTTTCGCGTATTATCATTGAAAGAACTCTTAAACTTGTTACGATTACCGTATGTACGGCTCGTCCCGGTATTATTATCGGAAAAGGCGGACAAGAAGTAGACAAGTTGAAAGAAGAATTGAAAAAAATTACAGATAAAGATATCCAAATCAATATCTTCGAAGTTAAAAAGCCGGAATTAGATGCGGTGATTGTAGCAAACAATATTGCCCGTCAGCTTGAAGGTAAAATAGCTTACCGTCGTGCAATTAAAATGGCTATCGCTTCAACAATGAGAATGGGTGCCGAAGGTATCAAAATTCAAATATCCGGACGTTTGAATGGAGCAGAAATGGCTCGTTCCGAAATGTATAAAGAAGGACGTACGCCACTTCACACATTCCGTGCAGATATTGACTATGCTCATGGAGAAGCTTTAACTAAGGTCGGATTGATCGGTATCAAAATATGGATTTGCCGTGGAGAAGTTTACGGTAAGCAAGACCTTGCACCATCATTTGCTGCGAAAGAAGGCGGAAATAACGCAGGCTCTCGTCGCGAAGGCGGAAATAGAGGTTCCAAGAGAAATAAGAGAAAATAAGATTAAACGTTTGAGAAATGTTACAACCGAAAAAAACTAAATTCAGAAGACAGCAAAAAGGTCGCATGAAAGGTATGGCTCAAAGAGGCAACCAATTGGCATTCGGTTCGTTCGGTATCAAAACTTTGGAATCGAAATGGATCACAGGACGCCAAATAGAAGCGGCTCGTATTGCGGTAACTCGTTACATGCAGCGTCAAGGACAAGTATGGGTTAGAATCTTCCCGGACAAACCAATAACAAAGAAGCCAGCCGAAGTACGTATGGGTAAAGGTAAAGGATCGCCAGAAGGATTCGTTGCGCCAGTTACGCCGGGACGTATTATATTCGAAATCGAAGGCGTTTCTTTCGAAGTGGCTAAGGAAGCATTACGTCTTGCAGCACAAAAACTTCCGGTAACAACGAAATTTGTTGTGCGTAGAGATTACGAATTTTAACTCAAAATCTTAAGCAGTTATGAAAATAGCAGAAGTAAGAGAATTGTCTGATAAAGAATTATTAGAAAAACTGAACGCTGAAAAAACAGCTCTTAATCAAATGGTATTAAACCACAGTATATCTCCATTAGATAGCTCCTCTAAAATAAAAGAAAAACGTCGCGACATAGCGCGTTTCCTGACAGAGCTACGCCAAAGAGGTATAAAAAAATAAATTATAGCTGATGGAAACGAGAAATTTAAGAAAAGAAAGAATCGGGGTCGTTTTCAGTAATAAGATGGATAAAACCATCACAGTTGCTGTAAAATGGAAAGAAAAACACCCTATTTACGGAAAATTCGTGAACAAGACGAAAAAATACCATGCTCATGACGAAAAAAACGAGTGCAACCAAGGAGATACAGTACGTATCATGGAAACTCGTCCGTTGAGTAAGACTAAAAGATGGAGATTAGTAGA
>CALYRA010000233.1 GCA_945292135.1 uncultured Dysgonomonas sp. | reverse complement strand
AGTTGAATATTCCGTTCCCATCTGTTTATTTTATTAGTATTTACTTAAAAAAATAACAATTAAAAACTGCTCGACACTCTTTGAATAATATTGCAAAGTTGTCTGACTTCATTCAGGTTCAATTGAAAATCCGCATATTCCGGAGATGTATTTAAAGAATGACAAACAATTGTACAATCGTCAATATTCTGATCTATAATTTGTTTGCACAAAACCGTATTATCCAATACGATAATCCAATTGGGGAAATCATCTGTCCGCAATTTATTGCGCCAATATTCTTTACTCAATTCTCTAGCCAGAACAATATCTCCGTTGGACAAACTTCGTTTGCTGTCATCATCCATGCTGTCTCCCTTAATTTCAAACGCATAATACCGACCATGCCCAATTTGATCTACAACAAACTCAAATTCTTCATAATTATCCCCTAAAAATTCAGCATCACGATATTCATCTACATATTTTGCATAAGCTTTTATGGGAATAAAAGGCACCCTCATTCTAAATTTACCATTTGCCATTTCATAATATTTGATTCCAGATTTGGTTATGAGAAAAGGTTCATCTTGCCATGAAGCATGTTTCGCTTTATTCATATCCCCTTCTCCCGTTTGCAACCAATATTCATTTACATTAAAATAGGATGCGAGTAAGGCAATATTCGATTTATTTGGATTTGTTTTCCCGTCAATATAGTTTCCGATAGTAGCTTTTGTTATTGCCGTATCCTTCCATATACGATAGGCGGTAATATTTTCTCTATCTAATAAGAAACGAAGCCTATCCTTAAATTCTGCCATTATTTCTATATCTCTAAACGGGTTGACATTCGGTAAATTGAAAAATATAAAAACAAATATAGTAAAATATTGAATCACAAGTCCAATATTGAACGACAAAAGATTGAAATTTAAAATATTATTTTTTATCTAATATTAAATTATCTTTATCGGTTATGATGTATCTCCAAGTTAAAGTTTTATCTTCGGTTCCCTTCTGATCTTTGTAAAAATCCAATTGTTCCAAATTTTCAAAAAATTTTGATGTGTCAACTAAATTCTGTTCTATATTATCAGGATTTCCATAATATATTATAATATTTCCATTCAACCTCGAAAATGCTTGTATTTTATCCTGATTAAAACCATATCCTGTTTCTAATACAAGATATTCTTTTCCATCCTGCTTTCTTAAAGTCAAATAATACAAACGACGGGCTGATTTACTTTTTCCTAAATCTTTAGATACTGTATTGACGTAGTTAATTATTTCTTTTTCCAATAAAGGATTAAAGGGTTTTAACCCTTCCAATGAATCTTGTGTGGCTTTCTCTCTTTCTCTCTCCTGTATAGCAATCGCTTCATTCTGTTCTTTTCTCTTATCATCCTGATAACCGGTTATAAAATATCCTGCTACTACCATGACGATACATACGATTACTAATAATTTTTTTTCCATAATTAATTACTTTTAATTTAAAATATCTTCCGTATTATTCGGAAACTAATTGTTATAATATTCCATAATTAAAAATCAAATATAAAATATTTATAGGCAATTAGGTTACAAATATATATTTTCGAATACAAAAATATAAAGATTTTCTATCTTACGGGTTTAACATTTTATTACCTTTACATCAAAATTCAATATTATGGATAAATATAAGCAATTTCAAAAGTATCTCCAAAGTGAATTGGATAAGATTCATGCTGATGGTTTATACAAAAACGAACGTATCATCGTATCTCCTCAAAGCGCGAAAATACGTATCGAACCAAGTCAGGAAATTCTGAATTTTTGCGCTAATAATTACTTAGGCTTATCAGATAATAAAGAATTGATTGAAGCGGCTAAAGATGCTCTTGATACGCATGGGTATGGTATGTCTTCCGTTCGTTTTATCTGCGGTACACAAGATTTACATAAACAATTAGAAGTTGCAATCGCTAATTTTTTTGGAACAGAAGATTCAATCTTATACGCATCTTGTTTCGATGCAAATGGAGGCGTATTTGAACCACTTCTGAATGAGGAAGACGCAATTATATCCGATACGCTTAATCATGCTTCTATAATAGATGGAGTACGCTTATGTAAAGCCATGCGTTATCGTTATGCGAACGCTGATGTGGCAGATTTAGAAAAACAGCTTCAATCAGCCCAAGCTCAACGATTTCGTCTTATTGTAACCGATGGCGTATTTTCAATGGATGGAAATGTAGCCCCAATCGACAAAATATATGAATTGTCACAAAAGTATGACGCCATGATTATGGTTGACGAATCGCATTCCGCCGGTGTCGTTGGCAAAACAGGACGGGGAACTACTGAATTATTCAATCTTCGAGGCAAGGTTGAAATAATAACAGGAACTCTTGGAAAAGCATTTGGAGGGGCTATCGGTGGGTTTACAACAGGTAAAAAAGAAATAATTGATCTTCTCCGTCAACGTTCAAGACCTTATCTCTTTTCAAACTCAATTCCTCCTTTAATTGCAGCTGCCGGAATTAAGACCTTTGAGATGTTAGGTAAAACAAATATATTACAAGATAAATTACATAATAATACTGCCTACTTTACAGAAAAATTAAAAGCCGCCGGATTTGATATTAAACCAACCCAATCCGCAATATGCGCTGTAATGTTATACGACGCTAAATTATCTCAAGATATGGCAGCGCGTTTACAAAACGAAGGTATCTATGTTACCGGATTTTACTATCCTGTCGTCCCTAAAGGGCAGGCGCGTATACGTGTACAAATATCTGCGGCTCATGAAATAGAGCATCTTGATAAATGTATCGCTGCTTTCACCAAAATAGGCAAAGAACTAAAGATTATATGAAAAATATTCTAATTGTAGGAAGTACAGGACAAATCGGTTCTGAGCTTAGCGTCAAATTGCGTTCTATATATGGTGATAGTCATATTATCTGCGGATACTATAAACCTCCATTTCCAGATAATTTTTTTGAAGCAGGTCCTTGCGTCGAAATAGATGCCACCAATATTCAACATATAGCGGACGCCGTAAAAAAATATAATATCGATACGATATATAATCTTGCTGCGATATTGTCGGCAACGGCTGAAAAAAATCCTCAACTTGGTTGGGATGTAGGCGTAAACAGCTTATTAAACTGTTTGGATGTAGCACGCGAATTAGGTTGCGCAGTCTTTACGCCTAGTTCGATTGGAGCTTTCGGACCTAACACTCCTAAAAACAATACTCCACAAGATACTGTACAACGCCCTAATACGGTATATGGAATTACCAAAGTTGTGGGTGAATTAGTTAGCGACTACTATTATACAAGATGGGGAGTTGATACCCGCTCCGTACGTTTTCCGGGTATTATTTCTAACCTGACTCATCCGGGTGGCGGAACTACAGATTATGCTGTGGAAATATATTACAACGCCGTAAATAATGAAGAATTTATTTGTCCTATCAAAGCAGGAACTTTTATGGACATGATGTATATGCCTGATGCCCTCAATGCGGCAATAAACATTATGGAAGCTGATCCCGCTAAATTAATTCATCGTAATTCGTTTAATGTTGCTTCAATGAGCTTTGATCCCGAGATGATTTATTCATCAATAAAAAAACATTACTCGGAATTTGTCCTAAAATATGATATAGACCCTATTAAACAAGCTATTGCCGATTCTTGGCCAAATTCGCTTGACGATACGTGCGCACGTGAAGAATGGGGATGGAAAGCCGAATATGATCTGGAAAAAATGACAGCAGATATGATAAAAGT
>CALYRA010000232.1 GCA_945292135.1 uncultured Dysgonomonas sp. | reverse complement strand
AATTTTTGATTTTCTTTATCATTTATATATAATTTTGTAAATTCGGCAGTGTATTGATATAAACCTCTGATAAGATTTTATATATATGTAACAGGCATTTCCCAATTGATATGACAAGTATCTTTGAAAATCTTAGGTGCTGCTTTTAATTCAGATTCATTTGTATATAGTTGCTCTTGAGAAACAGTGCTTATCTTATCGTTTAAAAGCATATCTACCGTTTGTTGAACGAGTTTAGCGCCCATTTTCATTAATTCATCATGGATTTTACCTGCATTATCATTAACCGCGATAGGTATTTTTTTCTGTAATATGATTTTTCCCGTGTCTATTTCATGAGTTAGAAAAAAGGTTGTGGCTCCGGTTTCTTTTTCTCCATTAATTATTGCCCAATTGATGGGGGCAGCTCCTCTGTATTGTGGTAATAATGAAGCGTGTAAATTGAAAGTACCATATTTAGGCATATTCCATACTACTTCGGGAAGCATACGGAAAGCAACCACAATTTGTAAATCAGCATTCCATTTTTTTAATTCGTCCAAAAAAGATTCATCCTTTAATTTTTCAGGTTGTAATAATGGTAATTCTTTTTCTAAAGCGTATTTTTTTACTGCGGAATACTGGATTTTATGACCTCTTCCGGCAGGCTTGTCCGGCATTGTTATAACGCCAACCACGTTATAACCGTTTTCTACTAAAACACGCAAACTCTCGACAGCAAAGTCGGGAGTACCCATAAATACAATTTTTAAATCTTTTTTATTCATATTTAGTCAGTTAATACTAAGCTTATTGGTATTAAATTATGTTTTGTATTGATCAGATGAAACCGATAATTTTTTATTCATCTTCTCATTTGACGATATCACTGTTTTTTTTGGGTTTTAGCAAATGTATTAGTCTTGAAAAACAACGTTTTGATTAGCCATAGTAAGAGTATTGTTGAAAATACCAAAGCTACAGTTATGGCAGCTTTTGCTATCAGCAACAAAGATATTTGATATATATCCCATAACGCCAAAAATGTTAATACAGCTCCTGTGATAACAATAATTGTTGAAAGAATACCAATTGCAATTTTCATAACTCAAAAATTTTAGAAGGGTTTCATTGCAAATATAGTGAAGTATATCTGATTAATATTTTTATTTTCCCGCAAAAAGATAAAGGATATAAATATACTTTTATTCCTCTGTAAAATTTTCCACAAGCACTTCCCTGTATACATTTAGTATACTCGATTTTGAGATAAAACCGAGATATATTCCGTTTTCATCTACGACCGGCAGGTTCCAAGCTTTTGTATCATCGAATAACTTCATTATTTTTTCCATCGTCATTCCCATCGAAATAATTGCAGGAGGAGAGGTCATGAAATTAAATATTTTAAAGCGATTATATAATTCGGGACGGAACATTATATTTCGGATATTATCAATTAAAACGATTCCTTCAAATTTTTTATTCGCATCTATAACCGGAAAAATATTTCTGGATGAAGATGCTATAACTTTTACCATATCTCCAAGCGTCATTTTAGGGTTTACAGCTTGGAAATTTGTTTCAAGTAATTGTTTGCTATTCATTAACGTCAATATAGCTTTATCTTTGTGATGAGTCAATAATTCGCCTTTTTTAGCTAGACGCATCGAATATATGCTATGAGATTCGAATATTCTTATTGTAAAATAGGCGCATCCTGAAACTATCAGAAGGGGTAAAAATAATTCATATCCCCCGGTCAACTCTGCTATAAGAAATGTTCCCGTAAGGGGAGCGTGCATTACGCCGGCCATTACGCCGGCCATTCCCATTAAGGCAAAATTTTCTTCCGGAAGTTTAATGAATCCTCCAATTTTATTTGAAATAGAAGAGAAGATAAATCCGGCAATACATCCAACAAACAAAGATGGGGCAAAAGTACCACCAGTACCGCCTCCGCCGTTAGTCGCTGCCGTAGCAAAAACTTTTAATAATAATACGGCTCCCAGAAATATAATCAAACTCCAATTATGATCACGGAATTGATAGAAAAAACTACCAAAAAGAATATTATCATAGACTTCCTTGCCGTTGATAAGAGTATTAATCGTATTATAACCTTCGCCATAAAGAGGCGGTAGCAGGAATATTAAGATACTTAAAACGCTAGCCCCTAACAAAAATTTGTGCCAATAGGTTAATTTTTTAAATATTCCTTCGAACCATATCATGGCACGTGTGAAATATAATGATACAAATCCGCAAAAAATACCCAATAAAATAACGAATGGAATCCTTTCCATCAAGAAAGTATCGCCATGAGAATATTCAAACATGGCTTTTGTTCCCATCATAATGTATGAAAATGTCGCAGCGGTCACAGAAGATACCAACAGCGGCATAACCGTAAATAATGTCAAATCTAACATTAATACCTCTATGACAAATACCAAACCGGTGATTGGCGCTTTAAAAATACCGGCAATAGCACCGGCAGCACCACATCCAATTAACAGCATTAAATATTTGGGTTCTAATTTAAAGAAACGCCCTAGATTTGAGCCGATAGCAGATCCAGTAAGTACAATCGGCGCTTCGGCTCCGACTGATCCTCCGAAACCAATAGTTATAGAACTTGCTATTATTGATGAACAAACATTGTGTAGCTTAATAAAACTCCTACGTTGAGAAATTGCGTAAAGGATTTTTGTAATACCATGGCTTATATCATCTTTTACCACATATTTAACAAATAATCCAGCCAAAAAAATCCCTATTACGGGATAGATGAGAAATAGAAAGTTTACTTCATTATTTACAAAATTAGAAGTCAGTAAATTTTGTATTAAATGAATAAGAACCTTTAATATGTATGCAGCTAAAGCTGTTAAAATACCTATTAAAAAACTGACAAAAAGTAAAAATTGATTGGGCTTTATTGACTTACTTTTCCAAACAAGAAAATTATTATACGTTCCTTTTAATGACATCACTTTTTATTTACATTTTCAAAAGTATAAAAAATGATATAAATTAAAAACTATTTCTACCAGATGTTGGACATAATATTTGAATATTTTTAAATTATATTATTATCAGATGCTTATATTTATAATTTTACTATTGATTTATAACACATGAAATACTTATTAATTAAATAATGTAAAATCATCTTTTTATTATATTTGTGACAATGTTAATATAAATAAAGAACATCATTATTCGCGTTAATTAATAATTCTAATCGAATTTGTTTAATAGTTTTATTGCATGACTTTGCTATTCGGTAAATTGTTCATCAGAAAAGATGTATTATATGTTTAATAAATAGAGAGTAACAATATTTTTTACGGCAAATTAAAACAGATTAAATTTAAGTCCGAAAAATAATTTTGGAAAGTTTGTTTTAATAGTAAAAAGCAGAATCTATTTTAGACTCTGCTTTTTTATAATGATATCTTATTTTTTTATAAAATCTACTATCCAGTCTCCAACCTCAGTAGTAGAATATGCTTTTCCACCGGAAGCGATATCTTCAGTGACTATCTTTGCATCCATTGATGCGTCAACGGCTTTGCGTATAAGCGCTCCTTCTTCTTTCAACTCGAAAGCATATTCGAACATCATTGCTGCCGAAAGTATAGTAGCTAAAGGATTAGCAATATTTTTTCCTGCTGCCTGCGGATATGAACCGTGTATTGGTTCAAATACCGATGTATGTATTCCGATAGAAGCCGATGGTAGCATGCCAAGTGAACCTGTAATTACTGAAGCCTCATCGGTCAAAATATCACC
>CALYRA010000231.1 GCA_945292135.1 uncultured Dysgonomonas sp. | reverse complement strand
GCTACTTTATTAAAAGATGGATTTGATCATAGAATGGGTAACAAATTCAGTTATGATGGTATGGCGGGAGCTTCAGTAAACTTTGTGTATAAATTGGGATGCAAGACTAACTTTAATGAAGCAGTTCTCATGGATCAAGGTTTGATAGATGATTTGAACGATCAGATAAATAGACTACGTCAAGATAATGCCCGTTTAGCGCTTCGTCCTGAAAGCTGTCCGGAATGTCCAGAAGTAATAATACCAGAAGTAAAAGAAGTTAAATCAACGCCTGTTTCAAATGTTGTATTTTTCCGTTTGAATAGCGCTAACATTGACAAAGGTCAAGAAATAAGTATATACAATACAGCAAAATATCTACAAGATAATCCGAATGCGAAAGTACAAATAGTAGGTTATGCAGATAAGAAAACAGGTACAGCCACTGTAAATGATAAATTATCTGAAAAACGCGCTAAGAATGTAGCTAATGCATTGATTAATAAATATAATATCAGTAGTAATCGTGTAGATATACAATGGAAGGGTGCATCAGTACAACCTTACGCTCAAAATGATTGGAATCGTGTAGCAATCTTTATTGTTGAGCAATAAGAAATTATAAACTTAGAAAAAAAAGTCAGTATTATTACTGACTTTTTTTATTTTAATCTTACCATTACAAATTCTTTATCCATTATTCCAACAGCATAAATATAAAAAAGCAATTCGCTGCATTCATTTTAACATAATAGTCTATACGTATTAAATTGATTGATAAATTTAATTACTCAATTTGGTTAGATTATAATAAATTAAATTAGAAGCATTGTTTTATACCGAAGAAAAAAGATAATAAATATACGGATGAGATCGGAACAAATTCCAATCACAATTTTATAGATCGTGTTTTGAAGAAGACAGATGGGTAATACTCATAATTTATTATGATTATTGAATTAACAAAGCTGCTTGTTTCCATAAAAATCTGCGTATAGCTATATTCTATCGCATATCATAGTCATTTTTATATAAAAAGATAAGTATAGCCAAAATCAATGTCATACATTATTTGAAAGTCTTTCAAAAAAAAACAGCGTGAAATGCTTTTAAAATTATTTGAATTAAGGAATATTAAAAAAGAACATTAAAGATATTTTATAAAGTAAGTTGACCTGATATATACCGTAAATTAGCAAATAAACAAATATTCTATTTATAAAATTTACAAATAAAGAACCATTAAATATAAAAATTAACCAACTATATATCATGTTATTAAACAAAAAAAACGATCGGGATTTTTCCGACCGTTTCAAAATATATAACGCCTTTTCTTTTTTTAAAATACTATTATATTAGAAATTATAAGCTAAGCCAACACCTAATACTTCCTTAAATTGAACCTTAGCCCCTTTTTTCTTACCATTATCGTCAAACGTTTTGACATCATTATCATACATCAACGTAGTATTAAGGCTTGCCGATAAAAACCTGTTGATTTTCATACTAATCATTAAATCCCAGTTTACGTCGATATCACCGAAAGAACTGTCATAAGCTGTGTATAGGTCTAAAGTAGTTATGGCTTTAACATTCTCCATTAATACTTGTTCGGCTCGGGCTTTAAGATATGCTCCAAATTCAGCTTTCAATTTATCTCCACGATCAACACCAAACGCGCCAATATCAGACAAATAATTATCATCTACAAATGTCAATTTACCGGCAATAGGAGACAAATATACCGAATAATTATCTTTTGGTCTATACTCAATACCTCCGGATAAATTTAGATAAGCAGGAGCGAAGAATTTTGAAATATAATGTGTTTTATCCGGATAATTATAGCCCTTATAAAATTGACTTTTAAAATCAGCCATAACCGTGTAGTACCATTTCTTAGTAGCAGAATATCCCAATTGAGTCGAAAAATCTATTTTATCAGTAGTTTTTCGCATACCTTGCGATTTATTTTTCGTCAAACCGTAATCAAGGATAAGATTATTTATCCATAACCAATTACCGCTTTTACGTTTGAGAGAACCATTTAAATAAGCGTTACCCGCCAAAGAATTTTCACCTCCCGCTGACCAGTTATTTAATGAGGTTTGAGAAATATTGACTCCTGTCACGCCACTGAGTTTCCATTCTTTGTCTTTCAATTCATCCTTGTTGGCTTGTGAATACAACGAAAGGAATGATGTAGCAAGCACTACAGTCACAAATATTTTTTTCATTCTAAAAAAGGATTTTATTTATATTTATCTTAATTTTAAGACATCTCCTTTTGTAGGAACATATTCATAATCCTTTTTGTTCATTTTGTATAGATTCTTGACTTTGATACCATATAACTGAGAAATGCTGTACATTGATTCACCTGTTTTTACGACATGTTCATAATTAGGTTTCTCCGCTTTATTTTTTTTCTTTTGGAAATAGACGAAGTCACCTTTTTGTAAAGGATAATTACGTGGAACTTCATTAAATTTGTACAAATCATCAGCTTTGAAATTATATTCATCAGCAATGTCTTCATAGCTGTCTCCATTTACCGCTATGACATAAACTAAATTATAGGTTTTATATGGTACATGACGATTTTTTGAATACCCGTTAGTCGGCTTGGGTGACTGCGTATTTGATATAATAATCTTCTTGTTTTTATTAATGGGCACAATACTATTATTGGTATCCTTTGAAAGTTGTTTGTCTTTCACTTTAGTTATCGAAACTTTATCATACTGATAAAGCTCATAATCTTCTATCAATTTGATTAATTTGTTAGCATACGACTTGTCAGTCGCATAACCTGCTTTTTGCAGACCTCTGGCCCAGCCTTTATAATCAGTTGTTTTAAGTTTGAATAGCGAACTATACCGTGATTTGCCGCTAAGGAATTTGGCATGATCTTTAAATGAATCTTCAGGCTTTTTATATTTACGAAAACATTCCTTTTCGGAATCATCATCATGATAAATCTTTGCGCCAGTCCAATCGTTATGACATTTAATCCCAAAATGATTATTCGATTTTTTAGTAAAAACACTTTGTCCCGCTCCGGATTCCATAATCCCTTGCGCTAACGTAATGCTAGCGGGAATCTTATAAAGTATCATATTATTAATAGCCGCAATTTTGTATCTTTTTATGTAGTCTTCATTAATTTTAACTCTCTTAGTCTGTGAAAATAATGAAATGAACGGTATAAATATTAAAAGAATTAATATAGTGAATTTAAAAAAGCCAATAAATTTGTATTTTAGCGTCATAATAATTAAAAAAATCAATAGAATAACTATGGAAACCAAAGAAATAATAACAAAGGTACAGATTTATAGAATAGAGGAATCCGGCAATGAAAAAAAAATGTTAATAGAAAAAGCACAGGAAGCATGCGGCAGAGCTTATGCTCCATATTCAAATTATCACGTTGGAGCAGCAATATTATTGGATACCGGAGAAATTATAACAGGTAACAATCAAGAAAACGCAGCTTATCCTTCAGGGCTATGCGCGGAGCGTACAGCTTTTTTCTATGCCAACTCAAAATATCCGAATATGAAAGTGAAAATGATCGCGGTAGCAGCATTTCACAACGGCGAATTTTCCAAAGAAGTTTGTACGCCATGCGGTTCATGCCGTCAGGTTATGAGCGAAATGGAAGAAAAGAACAAAGAACCCATCAAAATTCTGATGTGTAGTAAAGATACCGTTTATGAATTGAACTCGGTCAGAGACTTATTACCACTTGGTTTTGGATTCGAATCAATGGTATAGTCTAAAAAAATGTTTTGAATTGTTTTAATTCAATAGTTAGCTGTTTTGCTTTTCCATCAGTTAC
>CALYRA010000230.1 GCA_945292135.1 uncultured Dysgonomonas sp. | reverse complement strand
AGAAAAGGTTGTCATCACGACAACCAATCTTCATTGTTAACCTTAAATCTAATACTATGAAAAACACATTGCAAATGTAAGAATGTTTTTAAGATTTTCCAAACAATATATGAGTATTTTCAACACATTTAAAATTGTTTAACTTTCCCCTTAAAAAATGCTATAAAACAAACGTATTCATCTAACCGACAATTAGTTTTGGTTAGAAAATCTAAAAATATTTTAGATTTATATTTAAATCAATATGAACGTTTATCTATACCTTCCATGTAGTTGATAAATGCTGTATTAACCATACGATTTCCTCCGGGCGTAGGATAATTTCCGGAAAAATACCAATCGCCATTGTTATTAGGACATGCTTTATGTAAATTTTCAATCGTTTGGAAAACAATCTCTATTTTTGCTTCTGTTCCTATCGGAGTAAGCATTTGAGCCATTTTAGCGGATATTTCTTCATCTGTAAAAGGCGCGTATATTTCTTTTACATAATTCACGATTTCCTCTTTTGGTTTATTTCGTTGTTCCACGCATTTACGGTATACTTCATCTATTATATGCTGCAAGTTCCTTTCTTTAAGCAATTCGATTGCCGCGCGAAAAGCCGCAAATTCACTCATTCGCGACATATCAATTCCATAACAATCCGGATATCGTATTTGAGGCGATGATGATACAATAACAATCTTTTTGGGATGTATTCGATCAAGTATCTTGATAATACTTTGTTTAAGAGTAGTTCCCCTAACAATACTATCATCAATAACGACCAGATTATCTTCGTATGGCACAACGGAATTGTAAGTCACATCATAAACGTGAGCTGCCAGATCATCTCTATTCTTATCTTGAGCTATAAATGTACGAAGTTTGATATCCTTTATGACAACTTTCTCTGTACGAACACGCATTGATAGAATTTTGTCAAGCGTCTCTATTGTCATATCAGAATTCTGCTCTGATATTTTACGTAATTTTACTTGATTCATATGCTTATTGAAAGCATCTGCCATCCCAAAGAATGCGACTTCAGCCGTATTGGGTATAAAAGAAAATACGGTATGTTGTATATCATTCTCAATAGCTTTCAAAATACGAGGCAACAGTAATTCACCCAATTTTTTGCGTTCCTGATAGATATCAGCGTCTGAACCTCTTGAAAAGTAAATACGTTCGAAAGAACATGGCGATACATTTGGTTTCCTCTCCTGAATCTGAGAGAAATAAATTGTACCATCTTTTTTTACTATGATTGCTTGACCGGGTTCTAATTCTTTGACATCATCAGAGTCGAGATTAAGTGTTGTTTGGATTACCGGACGCTCCGAAGCTACAACAAGTATTTCATCATCTTTATAGTAAAATGCGGGACGTATTCCCCAAGGATCACGATATACAAAACCATCTCCGCAACCGATAACGCCACCAATGACAAAACCTCCATCCCACTTTTGACTTGCTTTATTCAGCATAAAGTGGATGTCTAAATTCTGTTCTATAAGGTCATTCAAAACTTCTCCTTTAACACCGGTATCTTTACCATATTTATCAAATTGATATTGTACTTCACGATCCAGAGCATGTCCCAACGTCTCTAATAGAACAAACGTATCTGCATAAAAACGGGGATGTTGCCCCTCTTTTATTAAATCTTGAAAAAGTTCATCGACATTGGTCATATTAAAGTTTCCGGCAAGAGCAATATTACGCGAACGCCAATTATTACGTCTTAAAAGTGGATGAACGTAAGACATACCATCTTTACCTGTCGTACTGTAACGAAGGTGTCCTAAAAATAATTCTCCCGCAAAAGGTAAATTTTGACTTGCATATACCGGATCTTCCAACAATTCATTCGAAATTTTCTCATAATTTTGATATACATTTTCGAAAATCTCCGAAATAGCGCCGGAACCCATTGCACGCTCACGAAAAATAAATTCGCTTCCCGGAGGAGAATCCAATTTAACAACAGCAAGTCCGGCACCTTCTTGTCCCCGATTGTGTTGTTTTTCCATTAACAAATACAGCTTGTTCAACCCATATTGCCAACTACCATATTTCTTGTGATAATACTCTAAGGGTTTTAGTAAACGAATCATCGCAATTCCACATTCATGCTTCAACGGCTCTGTCATAGATATGTTATCTTTTTAGAAAATCTCCACTAATATGAACTACAAAGATAATTTTAATTTCATTGTAATCCTAAAAAACAGATAAGTATAGAAATTTTACAAATCAAAATAAATCATTTATAATCAGCACAAAAGAAACATTTCAAAAGCTAACTTAAAACATTTTTTTAATTTTTATTCGCTATTTGTTTGGTAATTAAATAAATTATTATACCTTTGCACTCGCTTTAGAAAAGCAAAATAAGAGATTCCGTAGCTCAGCTGGTAGAGCACATCACTTTTAATGATGGGGTCCTGGGTTCGAGCCCCAGCGGGATCACGAAAAGTCAGAAAATAACAGAAACTATTCTGATAGCAAAAGACAAAATCCTCTAAATAATTAAATTTAGAGGATTTTTTATTACCCCTACTTTGAAAATAAATTATTATAGATTTAAGAACGATACGGAACTAAATTGACATCTGGTAAGAAGTAATTGAAGTAAAATACAATTTTTTGTTCTATAATCAAAAAAGCAGGCATTCCATAAAGCCAGACACAAACAAAAGCCTTATTTATCAATAGTCAGAATGTTAAACACATTCTTCAATCCAATAAGTAACGATTTAGAAACCAGCTTGCTACTTAATTTTTTCTTGATGTTAAAGAGGAACTTATCTTTTGTAAAGATAGAAAAATTTTGGTTTAAACAAAGTCTGTTGATCCTCTGTATTTGATCTCTGCATCAAGGATAATTGTTTTGTTTGGTAATGTAGGAGATTTAATTTTCTCAAGCATTAAATCAGCACAATTGTGTCCCATGAGGACTAGAGGTTGCTCTACTGTAGTTAACTGTGGATGAATCAAGGATGAGAGAAATGAACCTGAGAAGCCAGCCAAAGCAATGGTTTCAGGTATTTTGTATCCTTTTTTTTGTAAATATTGTTTAGCTCCAATAGCAAGGATATCAGTAAAACAAAATATTGCATCAAATTCCTTTTTATCTTTTTCGATTAGTCTTTTAACACTTTCTTCACCATCCGCGTAATTAATTCCGGCAGATATAATAAGATCTTGATCGATAGCGATTTTATACTTTTTCAGAGCATCTATATATCCTTTTTTCCTATCAATCGCATTTTGAAGATAATCGGGACCAGCAAGATGTACAATTCGTTTTCTTCCTTGTAAAATAAGATGCTGTACAAGAAAAAAAGCTTTTGTATAATCATTGATTCCGATCTTAGGAGCGTCAATAGAGGGTAGTCTGTCGAAGAAAACCATTTGTATCCCTTTGTTTATAAGCCTTAGATATTCTTCTGCGTTTTTATTTAAATCACATATACTCATGATAATTCCATCTACCCGATATGTTTCCAATAGCCTTAAATTATTTAATTCGATATCAGCATTTTCTCGAGATTGAGTGATAATGATTTTATATCCGCTATTTGATAGTTTTTCTTGAATAGCATCAATGATTGTAATGAAGAAGGTTGTTATCATTTCAGGGACTATTATCCCAATGGTTTTACTTTGTTTTTGTTTGAGAGACACGGCAATATAATTGGGCTCATAACCAAGCTCTTTTGCAAGTGCTTGTATCTTTAGTTTAGTCTCCTCTTTGATATTAGAATCATTTCTTAGCGCTCTTGATACAGTAGATGGGGAAACTCCAATTTCTTTTGCAATGTCTTTAATGGTAACAAAACTCA
>CALYRA010000229.1 GCA_945292135.1 uncultured Dysgonomonas sp. | reverse complement strand
CGTGTTTTGAACGAATTAATAATGATACGGATGTCGATGGATTCATTTTTCAATTACCTTTACCTATACATATTTCGGAGCAAAGAGTGATTGAAGCAATTGATTACCGCAAAGATGTTGATGGTTTTCATCCGATCAACGTAGGACGTATGTCTATTGGTTTGCCATGTTTCGTATCGGCAACGCCTTCAGGCATTCTCGAACTACTTAAAAGATATAATATCCCGACTAAAGGCAAACATTGCGTTGTGCTTGGCAGAAGTAATATTGTCGGCAGACCTGTCGCCAATTTAATGATGCAAAAAGGTTATCCCGGTGATGCCACAGTCACGATTTGTCATAGCCGAACTCCAAATATTAAAGATGTTTGTTTATCAGCTGATATAATTATCGCAGCTTTAGGAGTTCCTGAGTTTTTGAAGGGTGACATGGTAAAAGAAGGCGTCGTTGTTATTGATGTTGGTACAACTCGAGTTCCTTCGACTGAAACGAAATCCGGTTTCAAATTAAAAGGGGATGTGGATTTTGAAGAAGTTGCCAAAAAGGCTTCTTATATAACGCCTGTACCCGGTGGAGTAGGTCCAATGACAATTATTTCATTAATGAAGAATACGCTTTTAGCAGGTAAAAAAGAGATATATAAATAGGAATATTCTTTTTATATGATAAATTGAACTGAAAATTTATATATTCGAAATGAGGTTGGAGTTTTGCCCGTTGAAAAGGGTATTTTTATAATTCCAAACTTAAAAATTAACTTTTATGATCTCGCCTTAGGCTTTCAATCTCGGATATGCGAGGATACCTCATTTAATCGGATATGTAACATATTATTAATTCTTTATGAAAGAATAAAATTGGATTCAGATTCACCGTAATTTTGGCACTGTCTATTATTGATGTTGTCAAAAATAAAAAAGACATCTCTTATCAGATGTCTTTTTTATGTATTTTATAATAATTATATTATCTTCTCATTTTAGGCATTTTACCTTTATTTTGAGTCATCATTTTCATCATTTTACGAGTCTGGTCAAATTGCTTAATCAACTTATTTACTTCCTGAATAGAAGTGCCACTACCTTTGGCAATACGATCGCGACGACTGCCATTTAAAATTTCAGGATTGGAACGTTCTTTTGGCGTCATCGAATAAATAATAGCCTCAATACTCTTGAACGCGTTATCATCAATATCTAAATCTTTGATAGCTTTTCCTACTCCGGGAATCATAGATGCCAAATCTTTCAGATTACCCATCTTTTTGATTTGTTGAATTTGACCGATAAAATCGTTGAAATCAAATTGATTCTTCGCGATTTTCTTTTGTAGTCGGCGGGCTTCTTCTTCATCATATTGTTCTTGCGCACGTTCAACCAAGGATACGATATCACCCATTCCTAATATACGATCCGCCATACGATCTGGATGGAAAACATCAATCGCATCCATTTTTTCGCCCGTACCAACAAATTTAATTGGCTTGTCTACTACCGAACGAATTGAAAGCGCGGCACCGCCACGCGTATCACCATCTAGTTTAGTAAGAACAACTCCATTAAAATTTAATCGTTCATTAAATTCTTTTGCCGTATTCACCGCATCTTGTCCGGTCATTGAATCGACAACGAATAATATTTCTGATGGATTGACTGCTTTCTTAACGGCTTCAATTTCTTTCATCATTTCTTCATCGATAGCCAAACGACCGGCAGTATCTATAATAACTACATCATTGCCATTTTGCTTCGCTTGTTTGATAGCGTTTAGGGCAATTTCAACAGGATTTTTATTTCCTTCTTCGCTATATACCGGAACTTCAATTTGCGTACCTAATACTTTAAGCTGTTCTATCGCAGCGGGACGATAAATATCATCTGCAACTAATAGTGGATTTTTCCCTTTCTTAGATTTGAGCATTTTAGCGAGTTTACCGGAAAAAGTCGTCTTTCCTGAACCTTGCAATCCTGCCATAAGTATAATAGCAGGCGAACCTTTGAGGTTAATATCAATAGATGTACCACCCATTAAGGATGCGAGTTCATCATGAACAATTTTCACCATCAATTGCTGCGGCTTAACGGCCGTAAGCACATTTTGCCCGATTGCTTTTTCCTTAACAGTTTCCGTAAACTGTTTTGCGGTTTTAAAGTTAACGTCAGCATCTAATAAGGCACGGCGAACATCTTTTAATGTTTCGGCAACATTAATTTCTGTAATTTTACCTTCTCCTTTTAATATTTTAAAAGAACGATCCAACCTACTACTTAGACTCTCAAACATGATAAAAATTTGTTATGTTAAAATTTAAAAATTCATGTGCACAAAGATATAAACTTTTGTGAGATTGTGAAATACAATATTATAGCTTTATGTTATGTATGTATTCTTACAATACCGGATTATGATTAATTATTATACAACCAAATCATAACCCCAATTAAAATAATTGCTATAATAACCGCCATTGTAATTTTTATTGCGCTATATGGTCTTTTTCCTGAAATACAGCCCGATTCTCCATTAATGTAGAATGCATACATTTTTTGTTTGTAACGAAAAGCGCTTACGTATATTGGTAATAAGATATGCTTAAACGTAACATCAACAAACTGCATATTCATTGTATATATTTGTTGTTTATCTCCTCCAATATCTTTCTTTACTAATTCTTTTTCGCTAGATTTAATGATTTCTTTAGCAATTATAAATGCCTGTTTGAGATCTATTTGATATTTTTCTGTAATAAAACCGGCTAAAAAGCTATCATTAATCTTTACAATCGCTTTTATATTCCAACCTTTCAATCCTTTTATGATACTCTGATCCAATGTGTTTGTTGCTAAAACTAAGATATCATCATAAAAGCTGTGAATTGTTCCTCTCTTGTTCGTCCATATTGTTCGTACTTCGGTGCGTTTATTTTTTCCTGATCCGACTGTTACAAAATGATAATCACCCCGTTTACCTGTATATTCAGTGCGCGTATACGCATCATAAGTCCAATATGGTAAATATATTCCATTCAAATTAATCGGCGTGAGTATTGCTTTTTTAAGCTTATTGGGCGCAAACCATAGACTATTGATCCATTTTGTCAATATTTCATTGGTTTGCGACTTATCTATTCGAAAAGGTAAAACGTAAGATGGTTTAATATATCTTTCTTGTTGAACATTACTTTCTATCAAAGGTGATCCGCAATAGGGACATTGCATCGACTGTAAGTTTTCATTTACAGTAGGTTTTGCTTTACAATTGGCACATATGACAACTTTTGTAGTTGAATAAGTTTCTTTTTCGAAGTTTTGCAGATACAAATCCAATCTAAGTTCGTTAATTGTAAAGTCTTCTTTAGCTATATCCTTAACGCTTCCACAATAACTACAATATAAATGAGAGGTACCGGGTTTATATACCAATGGCGCACCGCAACTCTCACATTGATAAGCATTGGTGATGGAAGTATTTTCTGCAATTGTTGCCATTAATTTTGTATGCAATTATTGATTTTGTGGCAATGGTGGTGGTGTTTGTAACCAAATATCATTTAAGTCTGCTTGGTTGACAGCCGGTTCCCATCCGGACATTCCATTCTTCCATACTAATGTTTGTTGGGTTAATTGTTTTGTAACAACCATTTGCTTTAATATTGTTTTATCAAATGGTCCTGCTTGCTGACCATTCAACACAACATAATAAGTTGAAGCATTGATAGGTGGAGGCGTTTGAACTTGCGCACTGGTATTGAAACTTTGTGTCATTTGGCTAGCCATTGCAAAACCCGCCCCTACTCCTACTCCGGCTCCCGCTATTCCTGATGGGTTGTTAGCAGCAGCTTCCATAGCTTTTGCGGCTTTTAATTGGGCAAACTTAT
>CALYRA010000228.1 GCA_945292135.1 uncultured Dysgonomonas sp. | reverse complement strand
TACCACGTTAAAAAATAAATAATAAAGTCATGGAAACGGCTCAGAAAGACGCTTTGATATTCAGTTATTCAAATATTTTTTTTTCGTATTATTTCAATAACGAACGGATTTGCCGTAATATGATAAAGGATCATATGTTGGTCTTTGTCTATTCGGGCGAATTGTTGCTTGAAGAAGAGAAGACCATTCTTAAAATACCAAAAGGCGAATGCGTATTTCTGCGAAAAGACAATCGGATAAATATGACTAAGCAGCCTAAAGGAAAAGAACAATTTAGCGGTATATTTATGGTTTTTAATCGCAATTTCCTGCGTGAATTTTACCAGACGATTGATAAGAATAAAATTCCCAAAGATGTAGAAAAGCCCAAACAAAGCGTTATAAAACTGCCTAAGAGTTCAGCCATAACCAGCCTGTTTCAATCCATGACACCCTATTTCGATTCGGAGGAAAAACCGATGGAAGAATTGATGAAACTGAAATTACTTGAAGGCGTCTACTCTCTGTTGCAGATAGACAATCGCTTCTATCCTTGTTTGTTCGACTTTACGGCAACATGGAAAATTGATATTCTGGACTTCTTGGAAAACAACTACATGTATGATCTTACGGTAGAAGAGATCGCTCATTTTACGGGTCGCAGTCTGGCGACCTTCAAGCGTGATTTTAAGAAAATAAGTAACCTTTCGCCTCAAAAGTGGTTGATTGAGAAACGCTTGAAAACCGCTTATGATATGTTGAAAAACGATCATAAAAAAGTATCGGACGTATACCTTGAGGTAGGTTTTAAAAACTTCTCACACTTTTCGACCGCATTCAAGCGTAGGTACGGTTTTTCACCTTCAAAATAAAGATTGAACTACACGGCAAAATTATTTGAACCGCAGCGAAAAACAACCATCATCCTGTTAGCTGTACTTTTGTTTTATCAAATAAATAAAAAAAATATGGAACAAAAGAATTGTAATCCGAAGATAGCGGAATTTTCCCCCTTTTCTATAAAATTTGTAAATATGAAAATTAGGAATCTTTCTTTGTCATAATCTTTGCTATAACAATAAGTACATGCGGCATTAAACAAACATTTAAAAACAAAGAACATGAAAACAACAGAAAACGCAATTTTCCCCAAAGGCGAAAAAAACGAAATACCTTACTTTACAGGTACATCATACCTCCACATGTTGATTTCAAATGACAAGGACTTCGATTGTGTGGTAGGAAATGTAACTTTCGAAAAAAAGTGTCGCAACAATTGGCACTCACATCCCGGAGGACAAATTTTGCTGGTAACTGCAGGCGAAGGATATTATCAGGAAAAAGGAAAACCTATACGGCTTATAAAGGTTGGTGACGTAGTTGAAATCAAACCCGATGTAATACATTGGCATGGAGCAACGCCCACAAGCGAAATGACGCATATAGCCATCAATACCAAAGCAAGTCTTGGGCTTGTCGTATGGGGGGATGCAGTGACCGATAAAGAATATAATAGTTATAAAAATTAAATAAAACGATGAAAAAGAATATATTTTTTACGATGATAGGTTTATTCCTACTGCTAACTACTGCATCGGCTCAAAATAAAAAACGGATTCCGACCAAAGGATTAGCCGTATTTGAAGAAAAAGGAAAATTCAAGCCATACGAATTTTCTCGTCATGCAGTCGGAGATAATGACATACAGATCGAAATATTGTATGCGGGTATTTGTCACAGCGACCTGCATCATGTACATGCCGCCTGGGGCAAGGAAGAATTTCCGATGGTTCCCGGACACGAACTAGCGGGACGCGTGGTAAAAATAGGTAAGAACGTTACTAAATTTAAAGTAGGAGATTATGCCGGTATAGGTTGTATGGTTGGCTCATGCCGGGTTTGTGACGCCTGCAAACAAAACCACGAACAATATTGCGAACATGGCGCTATCATGACTTATCACGGTGTCGACCGCTATAATGACAATGAACATACGCAGGGGGGATATTCGAAAGATTATGTCGTAGCCTCGGATTTTGCCATCAAAATACCTGCCGACGCGCAAATAGAAAAAGTAGCGCCATTGCTTTGCGCCGGTATTACTTCTTACTCGCCTATCATGTACGCCGGAGTAAAAAGGGGTGATAAAGTAGGTATTGCCGGGTTTGGCGGACTGGGACACATGGGCGTGCAATACGCCGTTGCTCTCGGGGCGGATGTTACCGTCTTTGATATTACGGAAGATAAGCGTCAGGACGCTATGCGTATGGGAGCTAAACATTATGTAAATGTAAATAATCCTGATGACCTGAAAGACCTGAACAATACTTTCAATTTTATACTCAGCACTATTCCGACCAATTATGACATGAATATGTATCTGAAAATGTTGAAATATGACGGACAAATGGCAATTGTAGGATTACCCCCATTTGCCCAAATGCCCACTATCAGTCTGGATAAATTCATTTGGCAAGGCAACCGTAAAATATTCGGTTCACAAATAGGCGGTATCAAAGAGACGCAGGAAATGCTTGATTATTCGGTTAAGAACAATATTTATCCCGAAGTGGTCATTATTGATGCGGAAGGTTCTCTTGTCGATGAAGCATATAAAAACATAATGGACGGAAAAGTAAAGTTTCGTTATGTTATTGATATGAAAACATTAAAGTAAATACTATATTTAAAGATTAAATAAATAAAAATATGAAAACAAAAAATACGAAAGCCTTTGGAACGGATTCAGCTACGGCTCCTCTAAAAGAAATGACCATTCAACGACGCGAGGTCACTCCGACAGACGTTGAAATAGAAATTCTTTATTGCGGCGTTTGTCACAGCGATTTACACACAGCCCGAAACGATTGGGGAGGCACAGTTTATCCGGTAGTTCCCGGACATGAAATTGTAGGACGAATCACCAAAGTTGGCGATAAAGTTACAAAATTGAAGGTCGGTGACATAGGCGCGGTCGGTTGTCTGGTCGATTCGTGCGGACATTGCGAGAGTTGTGAACATGATCTCGAACAATTTTGTTTGAATGGTTATACAGGAACTTACGGTTCGCCAGACAAACATTTAGGAGGTTATACGCATGGAGGTTATTCGGAAAGAATAATCGTTGACGAACGATTTGTACTGAAAGTCCCTTCGAATCTTGATTTGGCGGCTGTGGCTCCGCTGCTTTGCGCCGGTATTACCACATGGTCGCCTTTGCGTCATTGGAATGTAACTAAAGGCAGTAAAGTGGCAGTGGTAGGACTTGGCGGTTTGGGACATATGGCAATCAAACTTGCGAATGGTTTGGGGGCGGAAGTTACGCTATTCTCCCGAACACCAAATAAGAAAGAAGACGCAATTAAACTGGGCGCAAGCCATGTTGTCATATCTACGGATGAAGAGCAAATGAAATCCGTAAAAGGTAAATTTGATTTGATAATTGATACAGTCCCTTATGTTCACGATGTAAATCCTTATGTAGCAACATTAAACTATAGCGGAACGTTGGTATTGGTCGGTTATTTGGGCGATCTGGACCCTATGTTGAATACTGTACCAATGATTATGGGAAGAAAATCGGTTGCCGGTTCGGTAATAGGCGGAATCGCCGAAACGCAGGAACTACTCGACTTTTGCGGAAAACATAATATCGTTTCAGATATCGAAATAATTAACATGCAGGATATTAATACAGCTTACGAACGTATGCTCAAAAGCGATGTTAAATATCGTTTTGTAATTGATATGGCTTCGCTGAAAAACTAATAAGACGTTCTCTTTTATACATTCGTTGAGCATAGACAATTTAATCATTTCGGGATGATCGGTTTTTTTCATTAAAGTTTGATATAGAACATAAAGTATAATATATGATTACTAAAAAAAATCACATCAGAA
>CALYRA010000227.1 GCA_945292135.1 uncultured Dysgonomonas sp. | reverse complement strand
TCAAATATGCACTTAAAACTAAGATCGTTAGTTGAGAAAACCGCCTTTATTTCAGGCATCTCACCTTCATCAAGACTATCCCAAATAGAGTCTTGTACGAAAAGAAGGGTAGCATCGGAATGATTGATAATATGCTGAATACTTGAAGGATGAAAATCCTGAAGAATTGGTACGATTATTCCCCCATAAGTAATAGTCGCTAAATACGCAACACACCATGGAATATTGTTTTTCCCGACTAAAGCTATTTTATCTCCTTTTTTTATATTTGCTTCACTTAAAAGAATATGTATACGTGCTATTTCCTTAGCTAAATCTTTATAAAGAAGAGTGCTTTTTTCTGAATAATCAGATAATGCAGGTAAGTCCCAATTATTTTTAAAACTATTCTCATATAATTTTATAAAGTTCTGTTCAATCATATTGCACACTTTTAATTATTTTGTGTAAAAATAATACCTTTATCAGAATTGGCAAGTTTTTTGTTTAAAGATATGCGTGAAATTTCATTTTATTAATTTCTAAATAAGTCGATGCGAGTATCTTGTAATATGCGGAAAAAAATAAATCATGTATATTTGTACTCTCAACTTTAAAATTATAATGATAGATAATTCGATATTCGAAGATAAACTTGCAGTATATCATACTTTAGGATGTAAACTAAATTTTGCTGAAACATCCGCTTTGGGCAAACAATTGGCAGAAGTTGGCGTACGTAGGGCTAGGGAAGGAGAAATCGCTGATATTTGCGTAATAAATACATGCTCTGTAACCGAGTTGGCTGATAAAAAATGTCGCCAGACTGTACGTAAATTGATTAAGGAGAATCCCGGAGCATATGTTATTGTCACCGGTTGTTACGCGCAATTGAAACCACAGGATATTGCTGAGATAGAAGGTGTAGATCTTGTATTAGGTTCGGAACAAAAACTTGATGTTATAGCATATCTTGATGAACTGAAAAAGAAAGATAAAGGTCAAGTTCATATTACAAAAACAAATCAAATAAAAGTATTTGTACCATCATGCTATCAAGAGGATCGTACCAGATATTTTTTAAAAGTACAAGACGGTTGAGATTATTATTGTTCATTTTGCACAATCCCTTTTGCACGGGGCAGAAGCCGTAATGGGAAAATTAATAGTTTAGTACAACAAGCAAAAGAAGTAGCCGCAAAAGGAGGGAAAGAAATTGTATTGACAGGGGTTAATATCGGTGATTTCGGTAAAACAACAGGGGATACCTTTTTTGATTTAATAAAGCAATTGGATGAGGTAAATGGTATTGAACGCTTTCGCATATCTTCTATTGAGCCCAATTTATTGACAGACGAGATTATTGAATTTGTGAGCAAATCCAAAAGGTTTGCGCCTCATTTTCATATACCTTTGCAGTCAGGTTCGGATGACATCCTCAAATTAATGAGGCGAAAATATGATACATCGCTTTTCCGATATAAGATAGAAAAAATAAAATCTATTATTCCTCATGCATTTATAGGGGTAGATGTCATTGTAGGTACAAGGGGAGAAACAGATGAATATTTTGATAATGCGAGAAAATTTTTAGAAAGTCTTGATTTTTCACAATTACATGTTTTTACGTATTCAGAAAGACCTAATACGCAAGCCTTGAAAATAGATTATATTGTTGACCCAAAGATAAAACATGCACGATGCAGAACTTTGCTTGACATTTCAGATCATAAACTGAAGGCTTTTTATAAAAACCAGCAAAATAAAACTGCTAAAGTTTTGTTTGAACACACAGAACATAATGGAGTAATGTATGGATTTACTGAAAATTATGTAAAAGTAGAAGCACCTTATGATGAATCGAAAGTTAATCAAATAACTGATATCACTTTGGGTGGATTCAATGAAAGTGAAACCGCATTATTAGTAAAATAAAATGAATAAAATTTTTTATTACGTATTATATATCATTCTGTATTTACATGCTTTGCTACCATTTTGGCTACTTTACATATTGTCTGACATATTATATATATTTGTTTATAAAATAGTCGGTTATAGACTAAAAGTAGTTCGGAGAAATATGGCCGCCGCTTTTCCCGAAAAATCGGCAAAAGATTTACGAACTTTGGAAAAACGTTTTTATCACCATTTTTGTGATTATTTTTTTGAAACAATAAAATTGCTTCATATTTCCGAAAAAACTATCCGCAAACGTATGGTGTTCCTTTACACCGATCTTGCTGTAGATTTAACAAAAGACGGAAATTCGTCTTTAATGTTTCTTGGACATTATGGCAATTGGGAGTGGATACCTTCTCTTACGATAGAGTTTCAAGATACACCAATATTATTAGGGCAAATATATCGACCTTTAAAAAATAAAGCTTTCGACAATTTGTTTATAAAAATCAGAAGTCGCTTTGGGTCATTCGGTATACCTAAAAATGATACGTTAAGAGCTATTATCCGTTTGAGACGTGAAGGAAAACAAACTATGATTGGCTTTATGTCAGATCAAACTCCGTCGGTTAATAATATTCATTATTGGACTACGTTTTTAAATCAAGATACGCCCGTGTATACGGGAGTTGAACGCATTGCCAAACAAACCGGCTTTTATGTCTTTTATTTAGATGTTAAAAAAGTAAAGCGGGGTTATTATACAGCGACTATAAAATTAATATCAGCTGAACCGAAGAACGAGCCTGAATTTAAGATAACAGAAACCTATATTCGTGAAATGGAAAATTCTATTTTGCGAGATCCCGCATATTGGCTTTGGACACATAAACGCTGGAAGTGGAAACGTGAAGAAGTGCAACGGAGACAAGCTGAGCATAAGAAAAAATGAAAAAAGCCGCTATCGTCATATTAAATTGGAATGGGGAAAAATTGTTAGAGCAGTTTTTACCTTCCGTTATTGATAATCCGATACCGAAGGATATTGAGATCGTTGTAGCTGATAATTGTTCTACGGATGACTCTGTCGAATTTTTGACAAATAAATATCCACAAATAAGATTAATCACATTATCCGAAAATTATGGATATGCAGGGGGGTACAATAAAGCTTTAGAACAAATAGATGCCGAGTATTTTATATTATTGAATTCAGATGTTCAGGTTACGAAAGGTTGCTTTTCAACGATAATTGAATTTTTAGATCAAAATTCAGACGTAGCAGCAGTTCAACCTAAAATTTGTTCCTATAAGAATAAAAGCTACTTTGAATACGCAGGCGCCTCAGGTGGATATATTGATAAACTCGGTTATCCATTTTGTAGAGGTAGAATTTTTGATACATTAGAAAAAGATAATGGTCAATATAATACGGCTATTGATATTTTTTGGGCTTCGGGTGCATGTCTGATTATACGTTCAAAAGATTTTTTTGATGTTGGAGGCTTTGACGAATCTTTTTTTGCCCATATGGAGGAAATTGATCTTTGCTGGCGTTTAAACGCAAGGGGAAGGAGAATTATATGTTTGCCACAATCGGTTGTATATCATGTTGGAGGCGCAACGTTAAATGGCGAAAGCCCCAATAAATTGTTTCTGAATTTCAGAAATAATTTATTGATGTTATACAAAAACTTACCCGTAAGTTCACTAAAAAAAACTTTGCGTATTCGTAAATATTTGGACTATTTAGCAGCTATTCATTACCTTTTGAAAGGCAAGATACAAAACACAAAAGCAATACTTAAAGCGCATAGAGAGTTCAAACGGATTAAAATAAAATATAATGATGCGAGACAGGAGAACCTACGGAATGTAACACAAATAAATATTAAAACTATTTATTCTGAAAGTATTCTAAAAGCATATTATATAAAAGGTTTAAAAATTTTCTCGGAATTAGGTAAATTTTAATTATTTAATTGACTAAAAATAAATTC
>CALYRA010000226.1 GCA_945292135.1 uncultured Dysgonomonas sp. | reverse complement strand
GTAAAAGTGCTATCAGTCTGGTTCTCTATCTTAATCCATTCGCATGATGTGGAAGCGCGCCATTTCATATTTGTGTTAACTTTCACAATGACGGAATCTAAATCCAAATCTTTAAATAAAACTTTGCGTTTATCTATATCCAAATAATAATCTTCGGATTTTATTGAAGGTAATAAAATTTCATTCTGAGAACTGATAATGTTTGTAAATACGATTAATAAGAAAAAAATAGATAATAATTTTAATTTATACATGATTATTAATTATATATGAGAATAGTTTTTTTAATAATTGCAAATATATTATAATTAATATGATTACGAAAAATATATATTTGTCTTATTGACGCAAAAAAGCCAATAGAATATAAAAATCTATTGGCTTTCAATTTATCATTATTTATTAATTAAATCATAAAATGCAAACGATTTTGTAAATTAACTTCTGCTACTCCTCCATCAATATCAAGATAAAGAATATTCATATTTGGATAAATTTGTTTTATTCGTTTTTCAACGCCTTTCGCCACAATATGATTTGCGATACATCCAAATGGCTGTATACAAACAACCTTATTTACGCCTTTTCGAGCATAATGAGCTATTTCGCCCGGAATAAGCCATCCTTCTCCGAATTGATTGGAAAGACTCAGAATTTCGGATGCTGCCTCAGCTTTAGCGAAAATAGATTCTGAAGCCTCGTAAAATTTAAATTTGCTGAGTATTTTTTCCGACTTTTTAACTTTTCCATTAATATACTTCCATATTAACGGCTTCATTATTTTAGATAACATAGATTCCTGATCGATTCCATTTTCAATGTTTACCTTACTGTTTACAAAAAATTGGAGCAAAAAGTCTAATAAAGGAGGGGTAGATACTTCTACATTGCGAGAACGTAACCAATCCGAAATATTTGCCTGCGCATAATTATTATATTTGACAAATATCTCTCCGATTAAACCTACTTTAGAATAGTTTTTATCATAAATTGGAACATTATTAAAATCCTCAACGGCTTCTTTTAACAGACGCATCAATGTCTTTGGGTTCTTTGCTCTTACAGCATCAATTCCACGTTCAATGTAAAAATCAAAAACCTCCTTCGAAGCTCCTTGTTTTTTTTCACGTACCGAAACAGCCCCATGCATTTGTTGTAAGCCATCGCCGTACAATATTAGAGGAACAGCTATTTTGGCTATCTTTTTCCAATCCAAACTAAACTCGCTTTCTCCATTTTGATAAG
Organism: uncultured Dysgonomonas sp.; assembly: GCA_945292135.1. Lineage (GTDB taxonomy): Bacteria > Bacteroidota > Bacteroidia > Bacteroidales > Dysgonomonadaceae > Dysgonomonas. The sequence continues at coordinate 2,644 of CALYRA010000226.1, read as the reverse complement.
TATCTCCTGAGCTTAACGCAATAACGGGAATATCACTGAATCCGGCATTAACCAATCCACTCTTAATTTGAGCAATATAGTTAGTCGCCCGACACTGACCTCCAGTCTGAGTTATAGCCAAAACTATATCCTGCAAATCATATTTTCCTGACTGAAGTGCATTTATTATATCGCCTAAAACTAGCGTAGAAGGATAACAAACTTCATTGTTACCATACATCAATCCTAAATCCGCCGATACCTTATTAGACTTGGGTAGATTTTCAACTTTTACGCCTAACAACTCACCCAAAGCCGGAGCAAAAGGATTCAGAAAATCCGCCAACCATGGTATTAATATCGTTTTGTTCTTATCCTTAGCTATTTTATAAGGTACTGAATATCCAATATATTCTTTTTTATTGGTATCTTGAGTTTGTAAGGACGTTTTAGCGGCTTTCAAAGATTCAACCAAAGAACGTAAACGCAAACGTATAGAACCGGGACTTGCAATTTCATCAATACGCAATACTGTTATATTCTTACCTACTGCTTTCAGTATTTCGCGTGTTTCGTCCATAAAAAATGAGTCGGGACCACAACCAAATGAGTTAAGCTGAACAAGCTGCACGTTTTGAGGCAGTTTTGCCACCTCCATAGCGGACTGCACTACTCGATTCGGATAAGACCATTGAGAAATGATGTTCAATTTACCAAATCCTTTACTTTCGGGTTTACGAAATACATCATCTGTAAGGACAATTACCCCTAAATCGGATAAAATCTGACCAACTTTTTGATGAATTAAAGGGTCTGCATGATAAGGGCGTCCTGCAACAACAAATACTAATTCACCGCTTTTGAGAGCATTATCCAATATTTCTTTTTGAAAATCATATAATCCGCTTTTTTGTATAGCTCTCGCATCTAAAGCTTTTTGAAATGCTTTTTCAAATACCTGTTTCGAAACGCCTAAACCTGATAAAAAATCCCAACATCCTTTGTATAAAGCCTTATCATTGCTAAATGTAATTACAGGTTCATCGTATGCTATACCGAAACGTTTTTCGGGATCTATTGAACTTTTTATAACATCCGGATAACCGCTGACTACCGGGCAATTGAATGAATTAGAAGAACCTCCGAATTCTTTCTCTTCTTTAGGTACAATCGGATAAAATATACGATCAACTTTTTGTTCTATCAAAGATAATATATGTCCATGAACCAACTTAGCAGGGAAACAGATGTTATCTGACATTACCCCTCCTACTCCTTTCTGATAAAGAGGAAATGTTGATTCAGGAGATAAGCGGACATTGAATCCACAATTAGTAAGCAATGCGTGCCAAAATGGATAATTATCAAACATATTGATCACGCGTGGTATGCCGATCGTTTTACCTTTTACTATATTATCCGCATTAACAGGATGTTTGAATAAGACTTCATTCTTTCGGTCAAACGCATTATATCCTTCTTTGCGAGCTAAATTTTTATTGAAAAATATCTTTTCGCATTTATTCCCCGCATAGCAAGTATTCCCATTTTCAAAGCGGAAACGGAGCACAGAGCATAAATTGGTACAACCTTTACATGTAAGTTCACGAGTATCTATCGACGCGACATCTATCAAAGAAGCTTTTCCTTTGAAGTTTTGCTTTGCTTGTCCTTTATTATAAAGACGTTGAGCATATAAAGCAGCTCCTAAAGCCCCCATCAATTCAGGGTGATCGGTCGAACTTACGGATTTATTGGAAAGCATTTCTAAAGCCCGAAATACCGCATCATTTCGGAATGTACCGCCTTGTACAACTATATTATCACCCAACATTTTCAAGTTGGAAATTTTAAGTACCTTAAATAGACAGTTTTTCACAACTGAATATGCCAATCCTGCCGCTATATCATCATTACCTGCATTTTCGCGTAAGGATTGCTTAACTTTAGAATTCATAAAGACGGTACAGCGTGAGCCTAAGTCGCTCGGGTATTTCGCTAAACATGCCGAACGTGAAAAGTCTGAAAGTTCCATTCCCATGTTCGAAGCAAAATTTTGTAAGAATGAACCACAACCGGCTGAACATGCTTCGTTCAATTCTATATTAGAGATTATTCCATTGTCTATGAATATGGATTTAATATCCTGTCCACCTATATCTAATACAAACGAAACATTAGGATCAACATATTGAGCTCCTGACATATGGGCAATTGTTTCGACTATACCAAAATCTAGTCCTAAAGCCGATTTTATCAAATCTTCGCCATATCCGGTTGCCGCCGATGAAAGAAATTTAACTTTAACACCCTTTTGTTCCGCTTCTTTATAAAAATATGATAATCCATCTATTACTCTCTTGAGTGGATTACCTTCATTGTTCCCGTAAAATTTATAAATAATATTTGCATCAGTATCCATTACTACAACTTTGGATGTCGTGGATCCTGAATCAATACCCAAAAAACATTCTATTTCTTCATCTTCACCTAAAGGTTTAATTTTTAAAGATTTAATTTTTCGGTTGGCACTCCATTCTATATACTCCAATTCGTCTTTAAATAATGGTTCTAACGCATCATTCTGATTGGTAGCTCTAACAATAGACATTTTATCTATCAATTCTTTTAAATCGAAGGTTTTATCATTTTCGTTAGTATATAA
>CALYRA010000225.1 GCA_945292135.1 uncultured Dysgonomonas sp. | reverse complement strand
TCGCGTAGATGATGCTCTTTCCGCAACACGTGCAGCCATCGAAGAAGGTACAGTACCCGGAGGAGGTGTAGCTTATATCCGTGCGATAGAAGATCTTGAAGGCTTAAAAGGTGAAACAGAAGATGAATCAACAGGTATAGAAATTGTTAAACGCGCAATTGAAGAACCACTTCGTCAAATTGTAAATAACTGTGGTAAAGAAGGCGCAGTAGTTGTACAAAAAGTACGAGAAGGAAAAGGGGACTTCGGTTATAACGCTCGTTTAGACAAATACGAAAACTTGAATGCAGCAGGAGTTATAGACCCGGCTAAAGTTACTCGCGTAGCTTTAGAGAATGCAGCGTCTATAGCAGGTATGTTCCTTACTACAGAATGTACCATAGCTGATAAGAAAGAAGAAAATCCGGCTCCAATGCCTCCAATGGGCGGTGGAATGGGTGGTATGATGTAATAAATACATTAATTACTCAATACAAAATGAGGGTAGGTTGAATTCGTTTCGACCTATCCTCATTATTTTTTTAGCCTTTCTATTAATCTTTAACGCAACAAAATGTTAATACCCCTTCCTTAGCTAAGAAATCTATTTGACTTTAAAATTAAAACTTCCGAATTTGATAATAAAAGAATTAATATTGATAAATCATCAGATGACTTCAATTCTATAAATCGATAAATATTATTTTGTATAAAATCTGATTATCGGTTAGAAACTTCATTTCATTTTAATATTTCCTAAAAGTTAATGTGGATAGTAAAATTTAGTAGGCTTAACTTTTCGTGTATCAAAAATTGATTTCAAGGAATATTTGTCAAGAAAATCATATACAATATCGAATTATATATATTTTATATTACTTAAAATATATCAATTTTATCTATCAATAGATTTAAATTTGTAACAGCCCGTCAAATATCTTACATTTGTATTTTTAATCAATTATCTAAAAAATGGCAGAAATTCCAGATTGTCCTGCATGTAGCATGGCGAATACTTATTTTGATGGTACAAATTACGTATGTCCCGACTGTTTTCACGAATGGAATGGAGAAGAAGAGTTAGTAACTGATAACAAGGCTTCTTATGACAGTAATGGCACAGAGTTAATGGACGGTGATTCGGTTACCGTTATCAAAGATTTGAAAGTAAAAGGTTCTTCCATGGTAATTAAACGCGGTACAAAAGTAAAAAGCATTCGTTTGACAGATGAACCTACCGAAGTCGATTGCAAAATCGATGGTTCGAGTATTGTCCTTAAAACATGTTTTCTGAAAAAATAATTATAAATTTCATAGAATTGTTTTAATCCATTTAGGTGGATTAACTACTTATATCAATCTTTTATATTGATCGATGTGCATAGAAATATCATATACATCTGATATATATGATAAGATATATTCCAAAATTTTAGCTTGTGATCTCGATAAGGACACATCTGTAAATGTTTTAAAATCTAAAGATAAGAGGAAAATCCTTGAATATATAGGGGACTGCTGCTTATTTTATACTTATTAATTATAATGCAATACGACTTATTTTCTCAGCCAAAATATAAATTTTTCAGCTTAGGTAGTGGAAGCAGTGGAAATTGTTATTACTTCGGCTCGAAGGAATGCGGTATATTGTTAGATGCCGGAATAGGTATACGTACGATAAAAAAAGCGCTGAGAGAATACGGTGTATCATTTGAATCTATTCAAGGAATACTAATTACGCACGATCATGCGGATCATATAAAAACTGTTGGTTGTTTGGGTGTTAAGCACAATATCCCTGTTTATGCTACCGAGGCTGTGCATAGAGGTATACGACGGAGTAAGTATCTTATGACTGATTTGGCTCAAAGCAGGCGAATCATATTCAAAGAAACACCTTTTAATATTCATAATCTTCAAATAACAGCTTTCGATATACCTCATGATAGCATCGAAAATGTAGGTTATCATATTGAATTTGATGGTCAAACATTTGTCTTAGCTACGGACATAGGACGAATAACCCACCGTATTAATGATTTTGCAAAGACAGCAAATCATCTTGTTATAGAAACGAATTATGATGAAACAATGTTGCAGAATGGACGTTATCCATATTATTTAAAGCAACGTATTTCATCTGGAAATGGTCATATAAGTAATCGTTTATCTGCCCAATTCATCGCGGAAATTTATTCCGAAAAGATGAAAAATATTTGGCTGTGTCATCTAAGTCAAGACAATAATTATCCGCAATTGGCTTATGATGAAGTGAAGAATGCCCTTTCTTCCAAAGGCGTTAAAGTAGGAATTGATATCAGGTTAGAAGCTTTGAGCAGATATAAAACTTCGGGATTGAGGGAATTTTGATTTTATTCCAACATCAAATTTATATTGACTTGCTGATTTGGAAACAAATTTTTATAAGGAGCATTCAACGAATCTGTTTTATATCCAAATAATAAACGAGTGAGCAATTTATTGTCAGCATTGAAATCATAACCTTTAGTGTTTGTTAATATAGCTTCTCCATTGCTGATATGATATTTTAAGTTGTTAGTCGTTTGAACGGTAAAATCGAGCGTATTGTTCTTTTTAGCATAAATATTTAGCATATATTCGGTATCAATTATATAAGCCATACTCGCCAAATTATATTTAGGAGGAAAGTCTTCTAATTTGGCATCCTCAATAATAATTTCAAAATCTTCATAGCTTTTTTGTATAGACAAATTTTTAGTATTGAAAGTTTTGTCAAATACTCGATATGCTTTTTGCAGGTCAACAGAGGAATCCAATATATCCTTTATTGAGGGTAACTCATATATACTACCATCAGATATTTGTTCAAATCCATACTTTTCATAGAAGCTAAAAAGCCATTTTTCTGCGGGAACTAGTATTGCCAAAGGTATATTTCGTTTCTTCATTACTTCATACGACTTGAAAATAAGTTGTTCCATATAACCCTTTCTTCTATGTTCGGGTAATGTACATAAACCGGCTAAATAATAAAAAGGTACGGATTCACCGTAAAAATTTATTGTATAAGGAAGCATTTGGAGAGAAGCCGTAATTGTATCCCCTTCTAAGTATATTAAAGTGTTGTTTTCATTATATACTTTTGAAAAATAAAGATTTATATAATCATCATTATCCCCAAAACATATTTTCCACATTTGGCGTACAAATTTAGTAGTCTTTGAATTGGCAAAATTGATCATGATTTAAGTTTTACAATTCCTTTTAATAGCAAGATTTCAGGTTCATAAGACATCTTAGCCTTTCTCAGGTTATCGACTCCCATATCTTCTTCACGGTTGATATATTTAAATTCAGAAGCTTCATTTTCAATAAATTGTTGATTGATTATCGTATATGCTCCATTTATCTCATTATATGCTTTTTCAACGTGCACTACAAATGAATCTTGTGTCAACGGTTCTCCAATAGTAAATGCAACCATTTTACCGTTGACGCGGATAGCTCCACCTTTTAATTGCAATTCATCAAAATTATTTAGCATCATTTTAGTAGCAATATAATCGTATTTTAATGAATTATCATCTAATGGACGATTATGACCTTCCCATTCGTCCAACATATGAATACATTCAATATAATCCGCCGTTGTAGTAAGGGGAAAATAGTGCCAGTTGGGATTATCTTTTTTGAAACGGTTGATATGATTTCGTTTGCTTTGTAGTTTTTTGCCGCTGAGATTGATAAGTTTTTCAGAGAGGTAAATATATTCATCGTTGTTGCGATCATGTATAAATTCAAATTTTTGAGGCATTTCAGTCTCTATTTCAGCCCACATTTGATCAGATATGCCTTTCATCTGAAAGGGAATATTGTTTTCTTCCGCATCTTGCAGCATTATATTTAAAGCATCTTTAAGACGCATTTTTCCAAC
>CALYRA010000224.1 GCA_945292135.1 uncultured Dysgonomonas sp. | reverse complement strand
TCCTGTTGAGAGACTTACCCGTTATACTCGCAAAAATCATCAAGGTGTAATAGCATTTCTTTCAGCTATTAGTTACGAGAATATAGAAGATATAATACCATTTCTTTATGAAAATGCTAAAAATCCATTTATCGTTTTATTAGATGGCATAACAGATGTTCGAAACTTTGGAGCTATCGCTCGTACATGCGAAGTTGCCGGAGTCGACGCAATTGTTATACCCGCTAAAGCAAGCGTATCCGTAAATGCGGATGCCGTTAAAACTTCCGCAGGAGCATTGCTTAAAATACCCGTATGCAAAGAACAGAATTTAACGACAACTATAAAATATTTGAAAGACTGCGGAATAAAAGTTGTTGCTGCGACAGAAAAATCATCAAAACTTTATACTGAAGTTGATTATAAAGGTCCTATCGCAATTGTGATGGGTGCCGAAGACGTTGGAGTATCTACGGAGAATTTGAGGATAAGTGATGATTTGGTTCGTATACCTCAATTTGGTACTATTGCCTCTCTTAACGTATCTGTCGCCACCGGAATTATACTTTACGAGGCTATACGTCAACGTAATATATAGGAATATTCATGGTTAAAGTTTTTTAGAAAGAAGTTAATATAAAAATAATATGAAGAAAATAATAGCGTCAAAAAATGCGCCCAAAGCAATTGGACCATATAGTCAAGCCGTAGAAGCAAATGGTTTTTTATTTATATCAGGTCAGTTACCTATAAACCCTGAAACAGGAGAATTTCCTTTGGGAGGAATTGGAGAACAAACAAAACAATCCTTTGCTAATATTAAGGCTATCTTAAATGAAGCAGGTTTAACGGTTGACAATATTGTAAAAACTACGGTTTTACTTTCGGATATAAATGATTTTACTGCAATGAATGAGGTCTATACTTCTCAATTTGGGGACGCATATCCCGCTCGCTCAGCTTTTGCCGTAAAAGATTTGCCAAAAGGCGCGCTGGTTGAAATAGAAGTAATTGCGGCAAAATAATTTGATTTATATTTAAAACGAATTATGGAATTGAGCCAAATTCAAAATATAAAAAGAATAAATAATAAAATATTCCACATCTATATTCGTTTTTCAAGTGTATGGCTAATAAAAAAATGACAATTGACGAAAAATATATGTGGCGTTGCCTGCAATTAGCAAGCAAAGGAAAAGGACAAGTTAGTCCCAATCCGATGGTCGGTTCCGTTATTGTCTGTAATGATAAAATTATAGGTGAAGGATTTCATCGGGTCTTTGGTAGTTCTCATGCAGAAGTTAATGCCATTAATTCCGTTGAAGATAAATTGTTACTTCCAAAGTCTACGCTATACGTTTCGCTTGAACCTTGTTCTCATTACGGCAAAACTCCCCCATGCGCCGAACTAATTATCAAACATAAAATACCTCGAGTCGTGATAGCATGTACAGATCCATATCCGGAGGTATCCGGAAGGGGAATAAAATTGTTGAAAGATATGGGGGTAAATGTCAAAGTAGGAGTTTTAGAGCAAGAAGCAAAAGTATTAAATTCAGAATTTTTTAAATCTCAATTATCAGATCGTCCCTTTATATATTTAAAATGGGCGCAAAGTAATGATGGATTTATTGATAAAGAACGTTCAGGCAATAATGAATCCCCTGCTAAATTATCAAATGATTTTACTCAAATATGTGTTCATAAATTGCGAACCCGTTCAGACGCTATAATGATAGGTACTACGACAGCAATAAAAGATAATCCTCGCTTGACCAGCCGCTTGTGGGATGGTAAGAATCCCATTCGCGTTGTCCTTGACAGACTTGGACGCATACCGGAAAATAGTAATTTGTTTGATAATGAAGTCCAAACAATCATATTTACGGAGGTTGTAAATGAAGAAACCGTAAATGGATCGACCCATTTTGTACCCATTAAATATGATGAAAATTTGCTGCAAAATATTTTTAAAGAACTTCAAAACAGAAAGATAAATTCAGTTATGGTAGAAGGGGGATTGCAGTTATTACAGCAAATTATAGATAATAGCCAATGGGATGAAGCATATATTGAAATTGCGGATAAAATATTAAATAACGGCGTTAACGCGCCCAATATTAATGGAACCCTGATTGATAAATCTTTTTTTGGAAATTTTTTACAATTACATTTAAAATCTTAGAATAATATAAAGATAAATAAGAATCTTAATTGTTATAAATTTTTATAAATATTAAATTTAATGGCTCAGTAGCCGAAATTCTTTCTATTTTTGCAAATTAATTATCGAACAATCTTATATATAGCAATGAAATTAAAACATATTGTATTTGTTTTTACAATTTTAATCTCCGTTTGGCATTTTACATCCTGTAATAGTGATGATAATACAACATATACGGATGAGGTTGCCTCAAATGATGCTATGATATACTCGTTTAAACTCAAAGGGAAAATGACTAATGCCGCAGATAGCGTAACCTATCCCGTTCTTGAGAAAACAGTATTTGATATAAATCAGAAATTTCCGTATCCTAATAGAGGACTTATCTATAATCCCGATTCTTTGGTTTATCTAACCAGACTTACTAAATTCTTACCGACTATATCATTTGCGCCTAATACCGCATCAACATTAGAAGTTATTTATCCCGACTCTACCGTAACATGGAAATCGGGTGATTCAATAGATTTTTCTCAATCGCCAATTGAATTTAGAGTCAAGTCTCCCGGAGGTCAATCAAAATTATATGAAGTAAGATTGAATGTACACAAGATAGATCCGGATACAATACCATGGGAAAACCAAGCAAGCTGGAACATCCCTAAAGACGGAGCTATCGGGCAAAAATTATTGATAAATGGGAATAATCTCTATATATATACATTATTGAGTTCAAGAGTTAAAGTATATAAGTCCGATCGAAACAATATAAATTGGGTTAACTCAAATGTGATAGGTTTGCCTAAAAATATAAAGTTGGAAAGTCTGATAGCTTTCGGAAATTCGTTTTATATATTAGATGAGGGCGGTAATGCTTACAAATCATCGGTGACAGACGCGATAACATGGACAAAAACAAATAATATTGATAATATTTTTAATGTTTTAGGAATACTTCCGGGTAATACAGTCGCCAATGACTCTATATTGGTTATGACAAAACAAGGCACAAAATATTATTGGGCTAAGACGATAGATATGAAATCTTTAGTGAGAGTTGATGCGATTAAAGGATTTAAATCAAATACTGTACCATCCGATTTCTTAGCGAACGGTTATTCGTCAGCAACCAATTATAACAGAACTATTTTGTCTCAGAACTTATTATTCGTTTCCGGTGGAAAAACTTTTGATGGCCAGCAGGTTGCCGATACATGGGCTTTCAGTCGCGGAAAACAAAATATCATGGAAGTTACTTCCGCTAAATATGAAAATACAAATAAAACGTTTGATGTAGCCGATGACTTTAAAATGTTTTTTTATGATAAATCGTTGTATGCGTTAACAAATGATTCATTATATCTAAGCAAATGGGGGTACAGTTGGAAAAAAGCGCCAAAGAAACAAACATTAGATTCCAAAATGAAAACAGTAAAAGATATGTCAGTCGCAGTAGACGAATACAATTATATTTGGATAGTTGGAAATATGGATGGAGGATCAGCTTATAACGTATGGCGAGGACGCTTGAATAGATTGAGAAAATAAAAATTGGATAAATATTATACTTATAATAAAATATTTGCGTTAAGAAGATAGATATTTGATAAGTGGATAATGAGAAAACAACTCTTTAAATGTACCTTTTTATTTATCTTTTCTTTATTCTCATTTGTCGTAAGATCGCAAGATTACAAATATGAGATTGTAGTAATGACCGGATGGTCATTTTATATGGGTGATGCCAATAAA
>CALYRA010000223.1 GCA_945292135.1 uncultured Dysgonomonas sp. | reverse complement strand
TTTATTGTATGTAATAATTGATCCTAAAAGTTCATAATTTTTATTTGACAAGAAAAATAAAAAAGATTTTAATATATTGAGAAGCAACACATACAGTCTTTTTATTATGTAGCCCCAGGTGACATACTAGATATTTCATCTATATTTAGTGTTATTTTAATCTCCTTTTCTTCTCAAATATCCTAATATTATTCCTCTTCAAACTTCTTCCATTATTCTTCTGTAAAGTTTTTCCTTTGTAGATTTTATAGGGTTGGTTTGTATCAATCTGGGCTTTAGAATCTATAGATTCTTCTAATTCTTTTTTCTCAAAATGATCTTCTTATTGAGCAAACTTTAAAGGGTATCTTTCTCTTAACATTTTTATTTTTTCCTGAGTTTAATCAAGAGAAAGAGAGGGCTGTTAATTGAATAATAAAACTTTTTAAAGCATTACCTTAACATCTGATAATCTAACAGATTTTTTCACTATATAACACGGCAAATGGTACCTAGCCTACTTTCCCATTAACCAATCCTGACACGCTATACAATAGTATTAATGAAATCGGCTTTCTTGCAGGCATAAAAGATAATCTCAGCTATTATATGGTATGGCATAATTAAATTTGTTTTTATCTGTAAATAATCGATTTGAAAAATTATTTAAGCCGAAATATAACTATTTAGAAATCTGTTTTGTCACTATATAAAGAGTAACTTATACTTTGCATGGTACAAAATGTATGTATACATAAATAGTTCGCGATTATTTTATCTGTTTTGTTAATTCAGATGAATATATTCTCACAAGAAGGGAAATAAAATCAACAGGTAATTGCGATTACTTGTGCTGATTCTGCTCCAAATGCTTTAGAATTATTCGTTTTCATATATAATTTGATAAAAAATTTAATATTCAAATTTATTTTAATGTACTCATATCAATTACATATCGGAACTTAACTTTACCATCAAGAACATTTTTATAGGCTTCATTTACGAGTTTTCCTTCAGCTTTAATTATTTGTACTTGGGGATAAATATTATTTCTTATTGAATAATCGACCATTTCTTGCGTCTCTTTGATTCCTCCAATTTGTGATCCAAATATTTTACGATTACCTTGCCAAATAAATTTGTCAAGACTGATTGTTGGCATATTAGCAAAAGCTGGTAATCCTACTATTCCCATCTGTCCGTCATATTTCAACATTTTTAAATACATATTCATATCATATTGAGTAGGAATGGTACTAAGGATAAAATCATATGAGTTGTTTAAATTTTTCATATCTTCTGTATTGTTTACATTCACATAACGTTTAGCGCCCATACGAATGGCATCTTGACGTTTGTCTTCTGTTATATCAAAAACTGTAACATCCGCACCAAGTGCAACAGCATATTGTACTGCCATATGTCCGAGTCCACCAAATCCTGCAATGCCTACTTTATCTCCATTTTTAACTTCTGCATACTTAATGGGTGAATAGGTTGTAAGTCCTGCACAAAGCAAAGGAGCAACCTTTTCCATTTGTGCATTTGCTGGTATTTTAATAGCAAAATCTTCAGCTACTACATAATCTTTCGAATACCCTCCTTGCGTATGTTCATTGTTATTATATCTGTCAATACCATGATATGTCATTATTGGTCCTTGTTCGCAATATTGTTCGTGATCATGTTTGCAGGCTTCACAAATTCGGCAAGATCCTATCATACAGCCTATACCTGCATAATCTCCTATTTTAAATTTTGTTACATTCTTCCCAACTTTTACTACTCTTCCTAAAATTTCATGTCCGGGAACCATTGGAAACTCTTCCTTTCCCCAATCAGAATGTACATGGTGCAAATCGCTATGACAAATACCTGCATATAATATTTTTATATGTATATCATTATCTCCAATAGCATGACGTGAAAATTTGTATGGTTTAAAAACTCCGTTTTTTTCAAATACGGCAAGACCTTTGGTTGATATATGTTTTGTATTTTGAGCATTAACAGAAGTTAATATTACAAGTAATCCGATTATAGCAAATATTATATTTTTTTTCATTGTTTTTATTATTTTAAGTAATATTTCATTAAAACAGTTTATAGCATTCAGTATTCTTGGATAATCTACATACGGTATTAATTGATTCATAAGATAAACAAGCGTTTGCCTATATCTTCCACATTATTATTGGCCTTAATATGTCCTTTCTTTATTTGAGATTCTATTCCTCCTAAAGCATAAGGAAAGAAATAATTGCCATCTCTCGTATTTTCATATCTAATCTGTTTGTTGATATGTAATAGCCAAAGCAATTAGCAGAAAGGTATCTCTGTATATGTAATAAATCTTTTAGAAATTTTTTATACATAGTATCAACTGCTTCTGCTCGAATAATTTCATTTTATAATTATAAAATTTGATACAAAAAATTACTCCGAATCTTATTTTATTATAAACCTGTTCTTTTTTCAAGTTCTTTAGGATAACGTTCTCCTTCTATTTTAATTTTTGATAGTGCAGCATTTATATTATGCAAGTTATCGGCACTTAGTTGAATTTCAGCTGCATTGTTATTTTCCTTCATGCGATCTTCTTTGGTTGTACCAGGTATGGGTACAATCCATGGTTTCTGAGCTAATAACCATGCTAATGAAATTTGTGCAGGAGTTGCATTTTTTTCTTGCGCAACTTGCTCTAGTAAATCTATAAGTTTCTGATTAGCTTCAAGGTTTTTTGTGGTGAAGCGAGGAACGATGTTACGAAAATCTCCCTTTTCAAAAGTTGCATTTTTTTTAATTTTACCAGTAAGGAAACCTTTTCCTAACGGGCTGAATGGTACAAGTGCAATACCTAATTCTTCAAGCGTTGGAATTAGTTGTTCTTCGGGTTTCCTCCACCATAAAGAATATTCACTTTCTACTGCTGTTACCGGTTGTACGGCATGTGCTCTTCTAATGGTTTCTACTCCTGCTTCTGATAATCCCCAATGTTTTATTTTACCTTCTTTTATGAGTAATTTTATTGTTTCGGCAACTTCTTCTATTGGTGTATTTACATCTACACGGTGTTGGTAATATAAGTCTATATAATCAGTTTTTAATCTCTTCAACGACCCTTCTACAGATTTACGTATATGTGCAGGGTTACTATCCTGAATTTGTTTTCCATCTTCTAATTTAATACCGAACTTAGTTGCTATCACTACTTTATCACGTATTGGAGATAAAGCTTCTCCTACTAGTTCTTCATTTGTATATGGGCCATATATTTCTGCTGTATCAAAGAAAGTAACACCATTATCGTAGGTGGCTTTTAAGAGTGAAATACCTTCTTGTTTATTCAATGTGTTTGCATATGCATAATTTAGTCCCATACAACCGAATCCGATTGCTGAAACCTCAAGCCCACTTTTCCCTAATATTCGCTTTTTCATTTTTTTATGTTTTTAAGTTTAGATTTTATTTTTTAACAGTTGGTTTGCTAATTCCTAGATTTTCATTTTTATATAATTCAGTATTTTCTATAATTTTTGCGATAAATGCCGCAATGCTTCTTCTCGAAATAGATGTTCCTGTTTCAGGTTCACCTTTATAAGTAATGGTATAATCCACTTCATCTACATTGGTAAACCAATCAGGACGTAAAATGGTATATATCAATCCTGACTTTTCAATTATATCCGCAAGTTTCCTGTATGGTTTTAGCACAGATTTCAATGGTGAATCGTAAATACCGATAGAACTAATGGCTATAATCCTATTTACATTATTTTCTTGCATGGCTCTTACAATATTTTTAGTCATTGGCTCCAAATCGCCCGCAAGATTGAGATATACAATATCCTGTCCGGATATTGCTTTTCTTACATCTTCATAGTTCATAGCTTCTCCTTCAATCACAATGACGTTTTCTGAATTGTGCAAC
>CALYRA010000222.1 GCA_945292135.1 uncultured Dysgonomonas sp. | reverse complement strand
CAATTCGTAAATTTGAAATTTTGACCGTCTGCATTATCGGGTATACTTATTTCGCCGGATACTGAACCATAAATGATGGAGTTAACAAAATCGCATTGTGCAAAGATGGTAGGGGTATTTGTTTCTACGTCTTTGTCTCTTAATTTTACGGATTCTGATATGCGCATAGTCCATATATAATAATTTGCAATCGTATTATGTAAAAATAAATATTTACCTCCCGACAAATCTATCAATGCTTTCCTTGCGTTTGTAAATTGACAATTCATAGCTTCGATATGAGATTCGGAAGCTTGCATCCCTTTTTCTGAAGAATTGCGTATAATCGTATTAATCATTGACGCTTTTTTATTCTGAATATCCGAAGGCAAAAATTTCATCCCTATGACTGCGTTTTTAATTATGACGTTCTCTAAATAATTGTTATAGCTGTCAGGGTGAAATACTATGCCATCCCATTGTCCGGGAACGTTATCATAAGGAACATTGCCATTCATTTTATCTAAACGGTCGCCTCTGAATACGACCGGCTTATCAATCGTTCCGAAGGCTTTCAAGGTTCCGAAGGCTTGTAATGACGCTTTATTATGAAAATAAAGTTCTGTTCCTTCTTTTATTGTAAGCGTTGCTTCTGGCGACAGATATAGGGTGTCATAAATTAAAATCGGTTTTTCAGCAGTTATTACGGTATCGGCTGTTATTGATTTTTTGTTCCATTTGTAAACGTCTCTCCCAATGGCTTCGAGATATAAATATTGAACGTTTCCATTGGTTACAAAGCGAATGGAATCTCGTATTAATAAGGGATTGTTGATATTTAAAGGATCAATCGTAACCCTCAAAAATCCATAAAGACTATCTTTTTTTAAGATATCTATGTTTTTCAATCTTGTTCCGCTTTCGCCATCAATAATCATTTGGAACCCGCTCTTGTGAGGATTCATAATTTCTATTGATTCTATCCTTAAAGATTTATTATTTTTATTATAAATCTGTATGGTGTTTGTCGAAGATCCGATAGTTGTAAATACGGTATCGAAACGAACGGTATCACAAGAAAAGGTTAATTTCAAATCGGGATCTGATGAGAAGTCATCACTTTCTGCGCATGTATCAAATACAGAGATTATAGTGACTACGGATAAAATATATTTTAATAGCCTTCTCACCTTTAGAATATCATATTAGCTACAAACGCCATCTATAGAGCATGACTGCCCGTTAATGACATCACCCTTGCCGCCGGTATTGGCAACGCCGTTTTTTTCCCATTCGGCAAAAGATTTCGTTAAAACATTTAAGTAATCTTCGACAGAAATTGATCCTTGTACAATATGCTTATTATTGAACAGATAAAATGGAATATATTCGAGATTCAAGCCATTTTCACTATAATCTATATCCTTTTCAATTTCTTTTAAATACGTTTGACTATCCAATATATTAACGATATCGGTTTCGGATAGTCCAATTTGAGTACCTAATCGAATGAGAGTTGAGCGATCACTGACATCTTCTCCATCATTAAAATAGGCTTTAAAAAAAATGTCTCCTATTCTGTCTGACAGACCTTTTACCTGAGCCAGTTTTTCTAATCGGAGGGCATCTGATGTATTAGCTACAACTATTTTATCAAAGTTGAAATTTAAGCCGACCGATCTGCCTAATTCGGCAATTTGTTCACAATTTTCTTTAGCTTCTTCGATTGTCATTTGATGACTTTCGGCAAAATATTCAAAGAAAGATTTTGTCAACGCTTTCTTTGGCAAATCGGGGTTCAATTCATAACAATGATATTCAAGCGTAATTTTATCTCTGTGAGGAAATTGATCTAATGCTTTCTGCAGTTTCTTTTTACCGATATAACAATATGGGCATGCAATATCCGACCAAATTTCTATTTTCATTTTACCCTCCATTTTATTCGAATGTTCAATTATTTTTGTTCAGGTATATTTTTAAGTATATCAATCACCAAATCCCACCACTTTTGCACGGAAGGAATATTCACTTGTTCAGCCGGGGAATGGGCGTCTGTTATAGTAGGACCACAAGAGATCATATCAAGATGCGGGTATTTTTCTAAAAACAAACCGCATTCTAAGCCTGCATGTATAGCCTTTATTTTAACTTCTTTTCCAAATCGTTTCTTATAACATGTTTCCGCTATTTTCAAAATCTCTGATTCCGGATTTGGTTTCCAACCGGGATATCCTTCCGAGAATTTAACTTTTGCTTTAGCCAGTTCGAATACGGATTTTATCATATTACCGGTATCTTCTTTTAGCGATTCGGTAGAACTTCGCTGGCTGGTAGTGATTAATATCGTATTGCCTTCTTTCATTTTAACGGAAGCTAAATTGGTGGAAGTTTCTACTAATCCCGGCACATCATGACTCATACTCATTACGCCATGTGGACATGCATATATAGCGTTTAAAAGGTTCAATGTCGTATCTTTATCTATTACGAATGCGGGCGAGTCTGTCGACTGAACGGATAGGGATACGTTTGGGTCAACTTTCTTTAGTTCGGCTTCGATATCCGCAGAAAAAATGTTAGCTTTTATGGCTATATCTTCCTTTTTATTGAAAGGAACGCCGCAAATCGCATAGGCTTCACGAGCGATAGCGTTATGCAAATTGCCTCCATCAAAGGCTGCCAGAGCTAAGTCGCAATCCTGATTCAGCTTCCACAGATAACGGTTTAGTATTTTATTCGCATTCCCGAATCCTTTATCAATATCTGACCCGGAATGTCCTCCTCTAAGTCCGCTTACCTGAACTTTGAACCAAAAGTATCCTTCCGGCGTCTTTGAAGGTTGATAGTGAAAAGTGGCTGTTGTAATTTTGCCGCCGGCGCATCCTATGTATATTTCTCCTTCTTCTTCTGTATCCAGATTTATTAGTATGTCTCCGTTCAAAAAGTCTTTGCCTAAAGCGTAAGCGCCCGTCAAACCTGTTTCTTCATCAACTGTAAACAGACATTCCAACCTTGGATGTTCAATGTCATTTGCGGCAAGTATCGCCAATGCCGCCGCAACTCCTACTCCATTATCGGCGCCTAATGTTGTACCTTTGGCTTTGACCCAATCGCCATCTATATAGGTTTGGATAGGATCCGTTTCAAAATCATGTTTGGTATCCTGATTTTTCTCCGCTACCATATCAACATGACCCTGTAAAATAACAGCCGGTCGGTTTTCAAAACCCTTTGTCGCGGGCTTCTTAATCAGCACATTCCCGCTATCATCTTTTTTAACTTCTAAATTATGTTTTTGGGCAAAGTCCAATAAATACGCTATAATTTTCCCTTCTTTTTTTGAAGGTCTTGGAATTTGAGTTATTTCATAAAAGTAATTCCAGACAGAAGCAGGCTTCAAATCTTTTATTGTCATTTTATTATATGTGTTGTTTTAATAAATATTTAAACGAAGTCCATTAATATCGCAGCAAATACAATATTAGTAGCAGAACAAATATACATGTTATTTTTTTATATCAATAATCTCGCCTATTAAATTAAAGTATCTGCATATAAATAGTGTATTTTTTTATTCGATTTTTACTATTACCAGCCTAATTTAATAAAAAAAAACGATTTCAGCTACTACCATTTTTTTTATTAAGACGCAACGTAAAATTATTTTTATCGACATATTTGATTAACGACCCGATACGGTATAAAAATATCAAGAAATACCCTTTAGTTTAAAATTCGATAAAAATTTACATATCAAACAATTAAAACGACTACAAGTTATCAAAAAGCTTAAAGAATACATCTAATAATGATTTTTATATCTTTTAAAGGTGTTTTTTTGTTTGTATTTTAACATAATAACATATCTTTGCCTTAGAATACGGAAATAAAATAGTAAAAATATTCTTATTTCTCTGTATTTCTCATTTGACTAACTTAAT
>CALYRA010000221.1 GCA_945292135.1 uncultured Dysgonomonas sp. | reverse complement strand
ATCCAATACTGCTTTTTGGGTAGATTCCTTAAATTCTTCGGGAATAAATTTAATTTCTTCCCGAAAAGTATCCATTGTTTTTTTCTTTGGCATAAAAAGACCTAATCCAAGCGTACAGCCTTCATCGGATATTTCAATGAAATATCCCGGATAATCTTTCCAATCATCGCGCGATATGGGGATTTGAAACGCTAACCATAAACGCGATTTATAAGGGTCTTTGTTTTTAGAAAAACGTATATCTCTGTAAATTCTCGAAACTGCTCTATGAGGACGGAGTTCAAAACTTGCATCAATATTATGCATTGCCGGGGATAATCCCACTACCAATGCTTTCATAGGATTCAAAACTTCATTCTCGTAAATATGTTTATGAGCGTCGAACCATTCCTTATAATTATTTTCTTTTATATCTTTTAAAAATTGAAAAGTTTTTTGAGAAAAGCCTTCAAATAATATTTCTTTATTTTTCATATATAATCCAGTCTTCTACCTTTGGTATTAATAGGGTATCTTATCTTATGCTAAGATACAAAAAAAGCAGTTTTTCCAAACTGCTTTCTTATATAAATATTTATTTTGCTAACTGCTGAATTATTGTCATCACTTCCTGTCCGATTTCTTCTGCTTCTTGCATTGTATGGGCTTCTGAATAAACACGAATAATAGGTTCTGTATTTGATTTTCTTAAATGTACCCACTTTTCAGGAAAATCTATTTTGACGCCATCAATATCCGTTATATCATATTGCTTATATTTTTCTTTTATAGCTGTTAATATAGCATCTATATTTATATTGGATGTTAATTCTACTTTTTGCTTAGCAATATAATATTGTGGATAAGAAGCCCTTATCTCACTTACTTTTTTATTTTGCTTGGCTAAATAAGTTAAAAACAAGGCTATTCCGACTAATGAATCACGTCCGTAATGGCTGCTTGGATAGATTATTCCTCCATTTCCTTCTCCTCCAATTACGGCGTTTGTCGCTTTCATCTTAGTCGTTACATTTACTTCTCCAACCGCAGCCGCATTATATTCACAACCATATTTTCTTGTTATATCTCTTAATGCCCGGCTCGAACTTAAATTAGAAACAGTATTTCCCGGCGTATATTGTAATACATAATCTGCAACTGCGACTAATGTATATTCTTCTCCAAACATATCTCCATTTTCGCAAATAATTGCTAATCGATCAACATCAGGATCTACTACAAAGCCAACATCGGATGATGTTGTTTTCATTATGTTAGATATATCGGTTAAATGTTCGGGAAGCGGTTCGGGGTTATGTGGAAAATCTCCATTAGGTGTGCAATATAGTTCATTTATTTTATTTACTCCCAAAGCTTTTAGCAATTTAGGGATAACAATTCCTCCAACAGAGTTAACACAGTCAATTGAAACCTCAAAATCGGCAGATTTAATTAAATCTGTATCGACCAAATCCAAATCCAACACGGATTGGATATGTTTATAGGTGTAATCTTTTTCAATAATATGACCGATATGGTCTATATTAGCATAGTTGAAATCTTCTTTCGCTGCGATATCCAAGACTTCTTCTCCTGCTTTTGCATCGAGAAATTCTCCGTTTGAGTTCAATAATTTCAATGCATTCCATTGCCTTGGATTATGGCTTGCCGTTAGAATTATGCCACCATCAGCTTGCTCCATTTTCACAGCCATTTCAGTCGTTGGCGTTGTAGCTAATCCTATATTAACAACATCAAATCCCATTCCCATAAGCGTGCCAATAACTAATTGCTCCATCATTTTTCCTGAAATACGAGCATCACGTCCAACTACAATTTTATTCGACCCGTTTTGCACATTTTCTCTTATATACGTAGCGTATGCTGACACAAATTTAACGGTGTCCAACGGATTCAAACCTTCTCCAATTCTCCCTCCTATAGTTCCTCTGATTCCAGATATTGATTTAATCAAACTCATCTTATTATGTATTTACAATTAATCGTTATAAAATGTATATCTCATTTCCGGTATATACAGTGGTTTATTGGATGACTTTTGATATTTAGATCCACTGCTAAAGGGAATAATAAAGCTAACGATTCCACCATTTCGCAAGCCATGCTTTAATGGAAGAATACATGCAGGAGATAAAAAAACATATTCATAATCATCTTTAGTCCAAGGCCAATTACTTGACATATAACTTGCCAAGCTACTATATGTTGATTCTATCCCGTAAGTAAAAACCATAGCTGTTGTAGGTTGGCTATTGCCATGTTTTATAGTATCATTATCAACTAACAATATACTGTTTGGGGCTACTCTTAAATATACATCTGTTCCTTGATCGATAGTTTCTCCTTCACCCCAATTTTCTATCCGAAAATAAACTCCGGTATTAGCGTCTCTGAAATATTGATCTTTTTTAAAGATGCTATCTTCTGGAAATGTATTTAGAACATCAATGTTATGGTTAATAATAAAACGATTGATTGCACGTTTTTCTTTTTTAAGTCTATCAGCATAAGTTTCACTCTTATTACATGCTGAAAAAGCCAAAGCAAATCCGATTATAACGAATATAAACAAATATATTTTTTTCATATTTTCTAATATACTATTCTGACTATTATCTTATTTTTTTGAGTTTCGCAATAATATTTTATATTCAGGCAACGCATTTTCAAAAATGGTTATCGCTTCCTCTAATGTTCCAAAAAATTCTCCTCCCGAAGCATTTAAATGACCTCCGCCATTAAAGCATTGCTCGGCAAATTTATTACATGGGAAATCCCCCTGTGAACGTAACGAGATTTTTATCATATCATTGTCTTCTCGCATAAAAACACAAAAAATAATATTTTGTATATTTAATGGCAAATTAGCAAAACCCTCTGTATCACCTTTTTTCGCATTAAATCGTTTTTGTTCTTCTTTCGTAAGATTTATCAAGGCTGTATTATATTCTGAATATATTTTCATCTTCTCTGAAAGGGTATATCCCATCATGCGAAACCGTGATTCAGAATAGCTATGATAAACATCAGAATATATTTGATCTTTATTTATTCCTTTTTTAAGGAGTTCACCGATAATATAGTAGATTTCAGCGTTATTAGAATTATATGTAAATGCTCCCGTATCAGTCATCATACCTGTATAGATAGCTTCGGCGGATGCTTTATTCATTATTTCAAAATCTCCTAAATAGCAAATAACCCGAAAGACAAGCTCACTTGTTGAAGATATTTCTGGATGCGAAATTACAAGATTACAAAAGTCTGAAGGATCGGGATGATGATCTATCATAATTTTTTTCGCATTTGAACCTACAACATACGACGCTAGTTGGTGTATCCGTTTGGGAATATTAAAATCCAAACAAAATATTAAATCTGCTTCTTCTATCAAACGTTGAGCATAATCGGGATATTTTTCGGCATCTAAAATTTCTTTGGTGCCTTTCATCCATTTGAGAAAATCGGGAAAAGCGTTAGGGACTATAATATTTACGTCATTACCTTGTTCGATCAAGTAATGATATAATCCGAGTGATGAGCCAATAGCATCTCCATCCGGTGAAACATGGGTTACAATTACAATTTTCTCACTTTCATCAAGCAGATGTTCTATTTTTGATATAGTATGGCTACTAATTATTTTTGACAACATTTATTTATACTCCTTTTATAAGTGCTAACAAATGTACGAAAAACATTTTATTTACAGATTAAATACTAACTCATGACCTTAGCTTAATAAAAAATAAACGAAATTAAC
The DNA here is from genome assembly GCA_945292135.1 of uncultured Dysgonomonas sp. Classification (GTDB taxonomy): domain Bacteria; phylum Bacteroidota; class Bacteroidia; order Bacteroidales; family Dysgonomonadaceae; genus Dysgonomonas. Next base: position 194 of record CALYRA010000221.1, on the reverse strand, counting down.
TTGTTAAATAAAAATAGATTCATATGATTTATATTAAAATGTTTCTTAATGCTTATTTAGCAATAATTATACATTTTCCCTATATGATCTGATAATTTGATAACCTCACAATCTTTTTTAATTATAAAATCGATACACAACTAAGGATAAATATAATGTTATCGGTAACAGATATTTAAAAGTTTCAAACCTTT